>NZ_VPDL01000010.1:0-112713 GCF_013417705.1 Acinetobacter sp. YH12235
CTCGATCGGTCACTTTACCTAGGCAAAAAGGTTCCATTTTTGCCCATTGGGCATCAGTAAGTATGTATCTATCCATAGTACTATTATAAATTAATCAGTAGCCTTTGTTAATTCTCAACAAGCCCTAAATGGCCACTTTAGATTATTACGATAGACATGCAGACCAATTTGTTCAGTCTACTCTAGATGTAGATATGGAGAGTTTATACCATCCTTTTTTAGAGAATATTCCAGAGTATGGACATATCCTTGATCTTGGTTGTGGTTCAGGGCGGGATACCTTGGCATTCAAGAATAAAGGTTATCAGGTTGAAGCATTAGATTACTCAAAAGCTTTAGTTGAAAAGGCTACGGCGCTCACAGGAATCCCTGTCAGATACCAAAGTTTTTATGATTTGAATGAGGATGGTATATACGACGCAATATGGGCATGCGCTTCTTTGTTGCATTGTGAACGTGCTAAGCTGCCAGAGGTTGTAAGACAGATTTATAGAGCTTTACGTCATGGGGGAGTCTGTTATATGTCTTTCAAGTATGGAAGTACAGACCGTCAAAAAGATGGCAGGGTATTTACTGACTTAGATGAAGAACAGGCGAAAGAACTATTGCATCATATATCAGGTATCCAGCTTTTAAACCTGTGGCTTACTGAAGATAGAAGACCTGACCGACCTGAAATGTGGCTAAATCTGCTTTGGAAGAAAGATGACTAATCTGGTTCCTACACCCCAAGAACAGCTGAAATTCTTAAAACATATTCAGCAGATCCTGCAATCCGGCACTTTTACTTCAACCTATAAGTTTGCCTTGCTCATAAGTATTACCCGACTGGCAATTGAAAAAGGAGAGGATACTGGTGCAGCCTTGCAGCTGGACTATCTGGATATTGCTGAAAAATTTATTGATCTTTACTGGAAACAGTCTCTGCCATTTCAGTTTAACCAATATGAACCCTTTATAATCAAGCAAAGTACTGGAAAACAGGCAAAAATTATTACCGAGATCCAGCAGGCACAACAAAGATTTAAAACCCTTGCAGCTTTAAGAAAAGACCAGATTTATTGGAATCGTCTCAAGTGTTCTATTGCAGTAACAGTTAAGCAGATGCCCGTTGTATATTTGCAGAATTTAAAAGGTCAGACTGTTGAGTTTCTTTATAATCTGGATGATTCCAGACAATATCTAAAACTTTTTCCCAAGGTAATGTATTGCTTGAGGCAATTCAGTGAAATTATTGAAGAGCTATGTCAAAAGCGATGGATTGATTTTGTGAGACTGAACAGGCAAAACCTCGTTATATTAGATGGTCTGCCTGACTTGGATGACTTCATGTTTTCACCTAATCGTAATCAATTAAAACAGGTGGCAGAGTTTCTGACTGAGATCCAGCAATGCCAGTGTTTTTATTGTGGAAGAAGCCTTAAGAAAACCAGATATGCGGTGGATCATTTCATTCCTTGGTCTCTATATCCTGCCGATACAGGGCACAATTTCGTTTTAGCAGATGAGAAGTGCAATTCACTAAAAAGTAATTATCTGGCGTCACACAGTTTTCTGGATCAATGGCAGGAAAGGAACTATAAACATGATCAAACTATAGTGAGAGAAATTTCTCAATTAGGTTTTTTAACCGATATTCAGCGCTCACATCGGGTTGCTGAGTGGGCATATAAACAGGCGATAGAGAATGAGTATTTGATGTGGGCAGGCGGTAAAGATATACACATATATCACAGTTATTCATAAAACCTAACTATATTTAAAGACCAAATTTGTTTTAATGAAACAGATTTGATTCATGTTTAAGAAGAATTTAATCAACTGACAAAAGTGTTAAAGCAAAATAGCTGAGTATAAAGCATGGTAGATATCGTTGATGTTTCTACCCGAAGTCGCATGATGGCGGGTATAAAAGGCCGGAATACAAAACCTGAGATACTCATCCGCAAGTTACTACATAAAAAAGGATTTCGTTTTCGTCTTCATGTAAAGGATCTGCCTGGTAAACCAGATATCGTTTTACCTAAATATAAGGCTGTTATTTTTGTAAATGGATGTTTTTGGCATGGTCATAAGGATTGCCGTCTTTTTAAATTACCAGCTACCAGAACTGAATTCTGGCAGGAAAAAATAATGCGGAACCAAGCGAATGACAGTAAATCAATAAATTTGTTATTAGAGAATAACTGGAAAGTCGCTGTTATATGGGAATGTAGTATTAGAGGAGCAACCAAAGATCCAGATACGGTAATTGATCTTATTTCTGAATGGTTACCAAGTGAAAGATCTTTTATTGAAATAGCTTAAGTTTACTTTTAGGACTTGTGGTCACAAAAAAAGTCCGATGATCACTTAATTATTACTGAACATCGAACTTTAATTTTTAAAAATTATGATAATGTTTTTTTAACAAGGAAAACACAATTTCACTGATTTGATGTGCTAGAAAGGGAGGAACAGCATTTCCGACCTGCGTATACTGATTAGTACGATTTCCTTCAAATATATAATTGTCCGGGAAGGTTTGTAATCTGGCGGCTTCTCTTACAGTAAGGCTTCTACACTGCTTTGGATCGTAATGAATGAAATAATGCCCATCCTTTGAAATATGGCTTGTTATTGTTGTAGCTTCCTTTTCAGCAACCTGAACTCGAAAACGGTCATTGTAAGATCCTGAATTCCAGTTTTGGTGTTGTGGTGCTAGTTCAATCGGAAAACTGTCAGCTTTAGGGGAAACTTTTTTTTGCTGACCATGTAAAGCACAGAAACTGTATCTGAGCAGATCTGACTCCATATGTCCACGTGTCTCATGATTGAGTACTAGTTCAAGTGCAGGATCAAGAATCCATTTCTGTAAGTGATCAGGCAACTTGTTGGATGATTTATGTTTGTGAATTATCTCTTTTCTTTCTAAATTTTTGTGTGGTTGCAGATCTTTTTGTTTAACATCGACACCGATATTATCTATTTTGCTTAGCTTCTCAGCATTTCTTGAAACAACTTGCTGCCAAGAGTAATAAGAATCAGCCTGTTTTGATAGCCCGCTTCGTAGTTTTGGTAAATCACCTATTGCCTGTTCTACTGTGACTTTATCATAAGTTGTCTTATCCAAAATATCAGGGATCTGTTTAATATCTTCCCTTACTCCAATTAGAATAACACGATGCCTAGCTTGGGGAATTCCGAATTCTTCCGATCGAATCAGATAGTTCAGGCTGTCAGGACTGACATTGCTTGATTTATCAGCTTTTTCCACAAGGGAATATATTTGATATGAAGGGCAAGCTTCTGATCCGAGGATCTTGGATGGATTTTGCAGGTCATTAAGAATTTGGGGAAATATGAGTTGATTCTCAACTTTCGCAGTAAGAATACCTCTCACGTTTTCCATAACAAAAACATCAGGCTTAGCTATTGATAAAACCTTTAAATATTCTTTGTAAAGAAAGTGACGGTGGTCATCTTTAGGTACATAGTTTTTATTACCCGCATTTCGGGAACGGCCAGCTAAACTATAGGCTTGACATGGTGGACCTCCAATTAAAATTTTAGGTCCTTTATGATTTTCTGTTAGCTCTTTTACTCTGGCATGAATGTGGTCGTTATCTTTACCTAATTCAGCAGGCCCCTCTAACGTTTCCTTGGAAGCTAATTCATAAATTTCTTTATATGATTCAAAAAGTTCGGCTCTAGAAAGTTTGCCCCTTAAATATTGGTAGTAACCATCTAGACAGCCTTCTTGCTTTGCAAGTCTGTAAAAAGCTCGGGTTGTTAGCGTCAAATGTGCGTGTGGATCTTTTTCAACAGACATGCCTATTTTAAAAGGATACTTATTATTATCGTCTATGTAAGAGGCGAATCCTTCCCCGAGTCCGCCTGGGCCTGAGAATAGATCAATTACTAAAATATCATTATCTTTCATAGTAGCCTGATAACTTAAAAAACACATGCATAATACCAGGTCCTGTCAATCACACAAGACTTAAAAAACTTTAAAGGGGTTTTAATCAGCAAACATCTGCAAAATATGAATTTTCAAATATTTTTAGAGGGTTTCCAATGAGTGTTCTGTAGTTAACCACTTATGTCAATTCATTGTATTTACGGGGGCTTACGTATCTAGTTAATAGATGGGTTATTCAAAGTTATTTGGAATTTTTAATTGAATAAACACATGAACCCTAGCCTTTAAAATTAAATTATTGCTATATTTGAATAAATAGTAAATTTCCGAATTTTATAATACAAATGAGTGATACCAGATTACTTCAACCAAGCGCAGCTTCAATTTTGCAATCTATGCGTGATATAGGGTACACACTCGATACAGCAGTCGCAGATATTATTGATAACAGTATTGCTGCTTCATCAGATAAGATAGAACTAATCTTTTTGGAAAATCCTACTCCTCGTTTTTTGATTATTGATAATGGAACAGGAATGTATGATGAAGAGTTATACAATGCTCTAAGGTTCGCTACGAAAAGTCCTATTGTTTCAAGATCGGAGGAGGATTTAGGGCGATTTGGATTGGGACTTAAAACCGCATCATTTTCTCAAGCGCGCCGTTTAACAGTAATCTCTTCAAAAGATGGCAATATTGCTGCTGCAAGATGGGATTTAGATTATGTGGTGGAACAGGATCAATGGTTGCTAGAGATTTTGGATCCACAAGATATCAATCTGGATAAGGTATATCTAGATAAAATAAAAGCACATGGAACAATTGTCATGTGGGAGAACCTTGATAGGGTTCTATCAGGTTACAAAGATATTTTTTCCACACGCCAAGTTGCCGGGTTGCTCGGTAAATTAAGAGAACATCTGGAGCTGGTTTTTCATAAATTCCTAGAAGGCAAAGCTTCGGGGGAAAAAATATCCATATTGTTAAATAACATAGAACTTCAACCTTTTGATCCATTTTGTTCTCAAAACAGTTTTACCCAAACTCAAGCACAAGAAAAAATTATTGTTAATGATTCTATTGTTACGATTCAGGCATTTATTCTTCCCCATTTTTCTAAAATGGATAGAAGTGATTATGAGATTTTCAAGAAAAGAAGTGATTTTTTGAATAATCAGGGTGCTTATGTTTATCGTAATCATCGTCTTATGGTGTGGGGAGACTGGTTTAGATTAATTCCAAAATCGGAAGCAACTAAATATGCCCGTGTACAGATTAACTTTGATAAAAAGATTGATGATCTTTGGGCTATTGATATTAAAAAATCTAAAGCTACACCACCACTTGCAGTTCTGGAAAGGCTTAAACAGGTTATCGGCAGAATATCGGAAGCTAGTGTTCGATTGTCATCTCGAAGAATTAATAAAGCGTTAGAAACAAATGAAGTACCTTGGAGTAGATTTTCTGGGGAGTTTATTAGTTATAGAATTAACAAGAATTTTCCCATTTATCAAAAATTTAAGGCCTCACTTTCAGAGGAACAGCGAAATAATTTTAATACTTTACTGGAAATTGTGGAAAGTAGCTTGCCAGTTCAAAGTATTTATGCAGACATGACTTCTACTCCTAAGCAAATCTCATTACATGAGAATTATGAAATCGAGAAGATGCAAGAAAAATTTATTGCTTTTGCAGATTTCATGGACGCGAAACAAATGGAAAAACATAGTTTCAAACAGGCTGCTTTAGCATGCGGTTTATTTGAAAAATACAGTAATAATTTAGAAGAGTGGTTGGAAGCATACTATGCTTAATTCAAAACAATATGATGTAGCACAAACATCGATTATTAAATGTACTAAAAATGAGGGGCCTTATGAAATTAATTTTATTGAGGATATTGTCAGGAAAACAGCCGATTTTTTAGATTATGAGGGTAGTGTAGAGAGTATAGTTCGCTATGTTGAATCCAAAGTTAATTGTAGGATGGAGTTAGGTACTTCAGTTGTTAGTGAGGAAGCTGAACATGATAAAGATTGGATCAACCGTATCCAGAATGATGAAAAAATTTATGCTACTGCATACGAAAATTATTTACGTAAAAGGGGAATGCCACCTGGCGTCGTAAATTCTATTTCACGAGTTAATGAATCCATTTTAAGTCTTTTAAGTGATCCTAAAGAAAAAGACAAATCCTTTCAGCGAAGAGGTCTGGTAATTGGTGATGTACAATCAGGAAAGACAAGCAACTATTTATCACTAATCACAAAAGCTGCTGATGCCGGCTATAAATTCATTATTGTTATCGCCGGGATACATAATAACCTTAGATCCCAAACACAGCAGCGTATTGATGAAGGGTTTATTGGAAGGATTAGCGCAAGAGATAGTAACAAAACTCCGATTGGTGTGGGAGCAGAATTTGCTGGACAATTTCCTTATCCAGTTTCTTTTACTACAGTGGAGCAGGACTTTAATAAAACACTTGCAACCAGCGTAGCTACTGAAATAGGAGGATTTACTAAACCAGTTATTTTAGTAATAAAGAAAAATGTTACTACTCTAAAAAACCTGTATGAATGGCTTGTCAACTTTAATATGAATGGTTTGAAAGCCAATGGAATCATTAATAATGTACCCTTATTAATGATTGATGATGAAGCGGATAATGCTTCAATTAATACAAATAATCCAGATTTGGATCTTGATCCAACTAAGACAAACAATTATATAAGAACAATTCTAAAGTCTTTTAACCAAGCATGTTATGTTGGTTATACAGCAACACCATTTGCAAATATTTTTATTGATCCTGATTCTTATGGGGACTGTGCTGAAGACTTATTTCCAAAAGACTTTATCTATAATTTAGAGGCACCCACAAACTATTTTGGTGCCAGAAAAATATTTCTTGAACCTGAATATCGATATGTTCATGTCACCTTAAATTCACTAGAAATAGAAAAATATATTCCATTGGGACATAGAAGAACTTTTATATTAAAAGATTTACCAGTATCTCTTAAAGAAGCCATAGCATCATTTTTAATAGCTAAATGTATCCGCAACATTCGAAATGATTCTAATGAACATTGTTCAATGCTTATTAATGTTTCTACTTTTGTGAATGTACAGAATCAGATAAAAGATAAGGTACTTGATTACATTGATGAGATTAGGAATGAAATTCTCGCTTATTCTGCAATGCCAACAGCTTTAGAGCATGAAAATATTACATTACTTCATTATATATTTAATAAGCTTTATGCAGAGTCAGTGGACTTAGATGAAGAATTGATAAATTGGGAACAGATTGCTAAACAGCTTAGATCAATTTTTGATAGTTCTGAGAAAGATTATGTTTTTAAAACTTGTGTGGTGAACAGTAAATCACAAGATACATTAGATTATTCAAGTTATGGAAAACGTGGTCTGATGGTTATTGCAATTGGAGGATTTAGCTTATCACGTGGACTAACCATTGAAGGGTTAACTGTAAGCTATTTCTATCGTAGCACCCAAATGTATGACACCTTGCTTCAGATGGGCCGTTGGTTTGGTTATCGTCCTCAATACGAAGATTTATGTCGTATTTACATGACTGAAGAAGCTTTCTCTTGGTACGAGCATATTACACAGGCCGCAGATGATGTTCGAAGACAAATTGCTGAAATGAATCAGCTTAAGAAAACTCCGAGAGATTTTGGATTATATGTTAGGGCAAGTGATGAAGGGCTAACAATTACAGCACGTAATAAAATGTATAGTGCTCAGAGTAGTTATTTGAAAAGAAGCTTTAGTGGTGAGCAGAAAGAGCAAACTAGTTTTAGTAATCACATGCAGGTTCATACTCAAAATTATAATCTTCTAGAGAGATTTTGGAAAAAACTAAAAAATGAATATAGTCCTCAAACTTATTCAACAGGTAGTTTCTATTCTAATATTGATACCCCCTATGTCATTGAGTTTTTGAGTGAATATGTATTTGGTAGAAGTGATAAGGTACCTGCAAATCAAGAAATTATGGAGGCATGTACACGATATCTTGCTGAGATTCAATTTAAATACCCACAAATGGATATTTTGTTCAGAAGTAAGGAGATTGAAGACAAAATATTAATAGAGTTCGAGGATATAGAGCCAATTGAACGGTCAATTTATGAAGGTGATTGCGATAATTATGTCTTAAATAAAAGTCGTTTAGGTTCGCCTACGGATGAAAAAATAGGAATTAAGAAGGAACAAATTATTGAAGCTAAAGCAACGAAAGCTAAAGAATTTAGAGCGATACGGAAAAAGCCTCTTTTAATTTGTTATTTGGTAGAGTTAGTAGCACATATTTCAGATCAAGTGAAAGAAGGAGTATGGAAAAGAGAAAAGGGGGAAAATATTAAAGGAATCCCTGGCTTAAGTTTAAGTTTTCCATTTGGAGATTCTGAAAAACAGATTCAAATTTATGGAAATAGAATATATTGTGATACTGAACGTTCGTTTTTAGCTGCTGATACAGAGTTTGAGGTAGCATAATGAACAGAAATTTCGCATGGGATGAATTATCGATATCAGCAGAAAATTCTTTTACGACACGCCGTATTGCAGAAGAATTATGTGGTGATATTTTTATTGCTAGAGATAATAACGGTGCTTTTTGTGTTCTTATCCAGCATTCGGAAGATTTACGTAAGTTATTTTTAAAACATAGAGTAGATTTAAGAGCAATTCATCTAGATTATCGACATTTAGAGAGCGGAAAAAGTACATATACCTTATTGCTGAAGCTCAAAGATGATGAGCTACTGGATTACTTTGATCAATTTATCTGGTTTGTGATGCAAGGATTAAAACATTGTAAAAATGAAAAGGATCTTGTAAGAGGGGTTTTAGCCAAACTTAAAATCTGGAAAAAGTTTTTGTCTTCGAGCAGAGAAGGAAAATTAACAGAAGAGCAGATCCGTGGCCTGTTAGCAGAAATGTATTTGCTTGACCAGTTGCTTGACCAGTTTCCTCATGATTATGAAAAAATTCTTCAAGGATGGTATGGGCCACAGCGACTTCATCATGATTTTTTGTACAAGGATCTGGCCATTGAGGTTAAGTCAATAAGTGGTACTGATAAACGCCATGTCCGTATTTCTTCTCTAAGCCAGCTTGATAGTACAGTGTCACGTTTATTCTTGCGTGTATATGCAGTGATTAAATCACCAGAGAATCTTAGAGAAGAAGACAATCTAAATACTCTATTCCAGAGAATTACGGCTAAACTGGACTTTCATGAGCGTGATATTTTTGAGCACAAATTAATTGAATGTAACTATATTCCTGATAGTTATTATGACAATTATAATTACGTAGTCCGATTAATTAATAATTATGAAGTCAAAGATGGTTTCCCAAAACTTAATTCAAGTCTAATTCCATTTGGCATACTTAATATTACTTATGATTTGGATCTAAATATCATTGATAGCTATAAGTATGAAAGTTTATTTACAGATGTAGGTAATGCATTATGAGTTTATCTACAGATTTTTTTAATATATTAAAAAAAGACATCACCGTCTCAGCAGCAGCATTTAATATTTATAGTATCGAAGCTTTCATTAGTGAATATATACATGAGCTAATAGAAATTGGAGATTTACCTGATTTTCAGTTATGTGAAAATACGAATCATGTAGGTTCTAAAGGAGCTTATATACATGGATTCAATATTGATACTAATGATAATACTGATGCTATAACATTGAACCTTGTTGTAACTGATTATGATCAACGCTTGGATTTAGAAACATTAACTCAGACTGAAGCTAGTTTATGGTTTAAGCGTTTGCTCAAGTTCTTCAAGGAATCATATAGCAATGAGTTTTATGAAAAACTTGATCCATCAACAGAAGTATATAGGCTTTCTGAATATATTGATGTATATAAAGATAATATAGAGGAAGTGAATCTTTTCTTTTTGAGTGAGCGTCAAATTTCGGCATCTTTCAAAGAAATAAAAAGAGAAGAGTTTGAAGGTATTAATATTAAATACCATTTATGGGATATTAGTCGCCTTGAAAAATTAAGATCATCTAATTCAAGTCGTGAGGCTTTAGAAATTGATTTTGTTGAAAAGTATGAATCCCCATTAGATTGTTTACATGCGCATTTAGGTGATACGGCTTTACCATCATATTTGGTAATTTGTCCAGGTGATATTCTTGCTGATTTATATAATGATTATGGTGCAAGATTATTAGAGCAAAATGTACGTAGTTTTTTACAAGCCAAGGGGGGGGTTAATAAAGGAATAAGAAATACCATCTTACATGAGCCGGAATATTTCTTTTCTTATAATAATGGTATTACAGCTACTGCATCTGATGTAGAAATTATCCATAAAGAAGGACAAAGCTGTATTTCACGAATAGTTGATTTACAGATAGTAAATGGTGGACAAACTACAGCATCCTTGGCCAAAGCAAAAATAAAAGATAAAGCTGATCTTTCAAAGATTTTTGTTCAAATGAAGCTAACTATAGTTTCTGACTGCCAGAGTGAGAAAGTAATTCCCAAAATTTCTGAATATGCCAATACTCAAAATAAGGTGAATGTATCAGATCTTTCTGCTAATCATCCATATCATATTAAGATCGAAGAGTTATCGAGAAAACTATGGTCACCACCAACAAAAACAGTTTTGAGAGATTCAGGATGGTTCTATGAGCGTTCACGTGGTCAATATAATGAAATGTTGGCAAGTGGAAACCGTAATTTACTAAAAATCAAGTATCCCAAAGCTCAACTTTTTACTAAAACAGACTTAGCAAAATATATGATGATATGGGATAACCCTGAACCTAAATGGGTGAATATGGGAGCACAAAAAAACTTTGCAAAATTTTCCGAGTTTATTTCTAAAAACTGGAAAAAAATGGAGGCAGAAGGGAAGGTAAATGACTATTACTTTAAAAAGATTGTGGCTCGAGCCATAATTTTTAAACAAACTGAAAAGCTGGTATCAGCTCAAGAATGGTATACAAATGGCTATAGAGCTAATATTGTAATTTATACCCTTGCATACCTATCTTATTTTTTAAAGAAAAATAATAAAAAAATTGATTATTTAAGAATGTGGAAGGAGCAGTGTCTCTCAGCTAACTTCGAAAAAGTTCTAGTTGAACTAACTAGGGAGATAAATAATATTCTGACTAGCCCAAACCAAGCTCGTACAACAAACAATACTTCAGAATGGGCTAAGAAAGATGCTTGTTGGGGCACGATTATAGCTGAGTCAGAAAAGCTGGATATATCTATTACCCCAGAGTTTATTAAGGAATTAATTGATAAAGAGAAATCTGAATTAATTAATGATGAAGCGAATCAGAAACAAAAAATAGCTGATGCTATATCTATCCAGAACAAAATAAATTCTATAGATAAATATTTCTGGAGAGAGTTTTTACAGTATCTAGAAAAGGAACATCATGTTGGATTTAAGGAAAAAGGTATTTTAAAAGCGGCAGGATTAAAGGTTAAGGATTTATCTTCAAGACAATGTTTTGTATTAGATAGACTGCTTGAAGAACATGGGGAAGAATTTAAAAAAATTCAGTCGTATGAAAAAGTATCATTGCATGATTATTAAATTAAACGCCTCATACTCTTGAGGCTTTTTTTACTAATTTGGAACGCGTGAGTTAAATTTAATATAGATGTATACCTAGAATCATCAGATGATTCATTGATGAAGAAATGAGGGCTTGCTCCTTGGTAACTTTAGCCATTTCTTCGCTAACTATATTGTTTAATACTTTATAAATATGAGTTTTTATAAAAAATTCTTGTTGAGTATCATCACAATTGATAATCAATCATACTATTGTGTTGTAGAAAACTCTCTATATTTGAAATCATTAAGGTAAACCCACTAAGGAAAAAAGAAATTTTAAAATGGAAATTTATCCAAAACATCAATTAAGACGATGTTTCCAAGGAGAAGCGTATGTTCGGGAGTTACTTGCTTTATTAGATCACGATGGAATTGTGATTCATTCGGTTAATCTTCCTCAACATCCCAAAAAGAGATGGGGAGAAATTGATTTTTTAATTTTTTATCCAAACCATATTATCGCTTTAGAGGTGAAAGGGGGGTATGTATCTTGTAATGATGGAGTTTGGAAATATAGTGATTCAAAATCTAGTTATACGACATATGAAAGCCCATTAGAACAGGTACAGTCTGCTGTTCTTGCATTAGAACATATGATCTTTGAAGGTTTGGGCAAGAAAATTAAAGTTCATTATGGAATAGTGTTTCCTTTTTCAGTTGTTAATTATCATTCAATGTATTTTCCAGAAAATATTGTTGCGGATAAAGAAACATGTAAAGATTTAAAGTTATTTAGTAACTGGTTGAATAATATAATTATAAAAAAGAAAAATTTAAATAACTTAGAAATTGAAAAAATACGTGAATATCTTTTACCTAGATTCGATATTGCTATGACTAGACGGTTATCAAACCAGTTTATTCTTGAGCAAATAAATGAGTATACAGAAGAACAAAAGCAATATTTTGGAGTTTTAGATTCCAATAAAATGATTGTTGTTTTTGGGGGGGCTGGAACTGGAAAAACTGAATTACTTATAAGTACAGCATTAAAAGAGAAAATAAAAGGAAATAAACCAGTTGTCTTGACAAAGCATAAGATTTTAAAAGAATGCCTTGAGGAGAAGTTGGCTGAATGGGAAATTCCAGTAACTACAAATTTTATTCCTGTGGAAGCAAATGTATTATTAATAGATGAGGGACAGGATTTCTATTGTTTTGAGCTTTTAAAGCCATATTTGGATAGATTTAAAAGTGGACGAATTAGAATATTTATGGATAAGAATTATCAGTATTTGAAGCATCCGCCATCCCCAGAATTAATAAATTGGTATTATGAGAATGCATTAATAGTCAATCTACAAACGAATGTAAGAAATACTGATTATATGGTAAATGCTGTTGAAGGTTTAATTAACACAACTTTAGATGTGGCGAAAGTAAAAGGTATTGGTAATAAAGTAGATATTGATACATTTGAGGATGAAAATGAATTAAATGAAAAAATAATTCGATTTATAGAGAACTTGTATGATGAAATAGTTTCAGAGCATAAGGTGGTTATTTTATATCAACAAATGGATTATTTTATTAAAAATTTGATTAATAGCTTAATAAATAAAAAATATAATATTTTTAAATTTATTTCTTTGAATAAATGTAATGAAAGCTATTTAACTTATAGTTCAGTTGCTAATTTTCGTGGATTAGAAGCTGATCATGTAATACTAATTATTAATAATAGATCTGAGCTAAGTGCTCAGTATTTGTCTGATATTTATATTGGAATGACTAGGGCGAGAATCAATTTAATGGTACTCTGTCACGAAGAATGTATGAATAACCTATTATTTAAATTGTAATTTATGTGATTAATTGATGAGGATAATATGCAGAATAACTTTGAAGATTTAAAAAAAATTAGAAACGGATTTTTACGAAAAATTGAGGAAAAAATTATAGGCCCAACAGATGAAAGAAAAGAATTTATTTATGAACCACCACATAAGCAATATCTTAGTGGTTTCTTATTTCCTAAAGATAGTAATGTAAATGATATTAATGACTCTATAGATAACAATAGTATTGAAGTTGGGAATTGTGAGGATAATGTTGATGAAGAACAACAAATGGATTTGTTGTTTCAAAAATTACCATCTAGTGTGGGTTTGAGTTTTGCTGTAGCTTCCGAATGTAATTCAGTTGAAATAGAAGTCAAAGCTGCTAAATATGTAGAAGATAGAGATATAGAAGGGAATAAGGGGTGGAGAAGGCACCCTTTTCATAATGGATGCCCAGAAAAAGTAACTATTTATTTGGAAGATAATGATGTAATTAAACCCATTACTGTATTAGAAGATCATGCAGAAATATTTATAAAAATAAGAAAGTATACTGACTATAAAATTTTAACAATAAGCTTGGTGAATAGGAACGAAACTGAAAAAAGTATTGTAGTTTCCGACATACTTACGCAAGTAGAGCTAAAATGTACGCCCGCATATGGGGTTATTAAATATCAGTCAAATTTCTTTTCTATAACTGATCCCGAAATGCTAATGCTGGAGCTGCAATATAGTCATGTTCCGACTTTTGCACTTGGACATGGATGTAGTGCTTATTGGCCTAAAACATTGAGTGGAACGGTTAATTATGTTCGTACATCATTTCTACCATTGGTTGAAGTGCCTCCTGTTACTACAGAAATAGAGGAATTAGATGTTCAAATTAAAGAAACATTTAAATTAGTAAATTTGAGTAATCCTCAATATGATCCTTTACCAGGATTTAAAGCTTTCATTCAAATATATAAAAATTGGGCAGAAGAACAGGAATCCCAATCAGTTGAAACAAAATATATTGCAATAAAAAAAGATATTTTATTAGCTATTCATAATGCTATTCATCGTGCAGAAAGAGGTATCAAACTATTAGAAAATTCTTCTGAAGCAATGAAAGTTTTTAGATTGGCTAATTATGCCATGCTACTAAGTATGCTTAGAAATAAATTCAAAAATAATAAAGACCCACAGCTTCAAAAAATTTTAAATGAAGCACGTTTAAATCAATTAGACCAAGAGAAGCTTGAAATACCGGTATGGAGACCTTTCCAAATCTTTTTCTTCCTTATGTCCCTGAACGGATTATGGAGTTCTCAGGATGAAGATCGTGACATAGTAGATTTAATTTGGTTTGCTACAGGTGGTGGTAAAACAGAGGCTTATTTAGCTGTCGCAGCATTTGAAATGCTTCGGAGACGAATTGTAGAAAAGGTGCAAGGTACCGCTATTATCAAGCGTTATACACTTCGATTACTTACAATTCAGCAGTTTGAGCGTGCAGGTAGTTTAATTTGTGCGCTTGAATCAATGCGTAGAGTAGGATTAATAAAGGATACTGAAGAATATTCTTTAGGTTTGTGGGTAGGTATATCTGCTACACCTAATAGCAATAAAGGCCAAGACGGCGCGTTAGAAGATCTGCAAGCAATAATTAATACTGACGGAGTAGTAAATAATAATAAAATTCCCTTAAAAGCATGTCCATGTTGTGGTACAGCGATTATTCCTACCCATAAAAAAATTGGTGGTGATGATATGGGCGCACGATGGAATGATAAGACAGAAGAAGTGGAATTATTTTGTCCAAATACTTTGTGTGCTTTCCATGGTGGTTTACCTATACGTTATGTAGATGAGAGTTTATATAAAAAACCTCCAACCATGCTGTTAGGAACCGTTGATAAATTTGCAATGTTAGCATGGAAGCCTGAAGCGAGATGTTTTTTCGGGAACGGACAAAATATACAGCCACCTTCCTTGATTATACAAGATGAACTACATCTAATTTCAGGTCCGCTTGGTACGGTTAATGGTAGTTATGAAGCAGCTCTAGATTGTATCATTAGTACAAGAGGTAAGCCGGCAAAGTATATCTGTGCTAGTGCGACAATTAGAAAGGCAGCTGACCAAATCAAAAAATTGTACGGTCGACAATGTAGTATTTTCCCACCTGCTGGTTTATCAGCTGATGACTCGTTTTTTTCAAAATCTCAAAGCTCCAAGATGGGCAGATTGTATTTAGGTGCTTTAAGTCAGGGACACAGCCCTACTTTTGCCAATGTAGTAGCTACAACTGGGCTGTTAGCTGCTTCGGCCGAATGTGAGGAGCAGCCTGATACATGGTGGACTTTAATTGCTTATCATAATAGTAAACGCGAATTAGGCAAGTCGATGACATTAATCCTAGACGATATACCAGCACGTTTGAAACAAATGGGAGGAACGAGGAAGCTTAAATCAGAGAATATTAGAGAATTGTCCTCGAATCTTAAAGATAGTCAGATTCCAGAAATGTTAGAGGAATTGAAGCGTACGAAAGATAGTGACTCCCAAGAAGCTCTTGATTATGTTGCATGTACTAATATGCTATCAGTAGGTGTCGACGTTCCCCGTTTAGGTTTAATGATGATAAATGGTCAGCCGAAGATGGTATCTGAATATATTCAGGCATCTAGTCGTGTAGGTAGGCAGCAAGAGGGATTGCCAGGTGTTGTTTTTACGCTCTATAGCCCTTCAAAGCCTCGTGATCGTTCTCATTATGAAATTTTTAGATCATTTCATCAGGGTTTTTATCGATATGTTGAACCTACAAGTATTACACCTTTTGCCGAGCCAGCTCTAGATAGGGCATTACATGGGGCTTTCCTTAGTTTTATTCGTATGTCTTCTGATTATATATATGAGAATGATCATGCGGATGATATAGATCAATATGAGAATCATATTCAAACTTTGAAAGACCGTTTGGCTGAACGTATGGAGCGTGCTGGTGCTGATAGAGTAGTTATTGTCGAATATTTGCTACGTTTTATCGATCATTGGCAATCACTTAAAAGAAAGTCAAACCGTACAGTAATGTTTAGCTCATCGAATAGCAAATCGCATCAATCTCTAATTAAATATTTTAAAAAAACAGGGGATGGAATAGAAACTCTTACTTCACTTCGAAATGTTGATATCCCTATAGGTTTGAAAGTTAAAAAGAAAATTAATGGTGTTAATGTATGAAACGAGAAATAAGAGCAAGCAATCTTACAGCGATTTCTGGGGTAGGTGCTATAGTAGATATTGCTCACGAATCTTTTTTAATTCCTGGTATTGAACAATGGAATTCTCCTTCACAAGAAAATCATGAAAGGATACAAAAGTTTGTCTCAGTAAAATTGCCACGAATGGAACAAGCAGTAGGAAAAAAATTATTTAGATTTATTGATGATGGTGCGACACTTTTAGTTTCTCGATTTCCCAAGTCTATGTTTTGCGAAAAATGTAGATCGATTGTTCGATGGAAATCAGAATATGAAAGAGAAGATGATAACGGGAATATTCTGCAACCAACATGTATACATCCTTCTTGTAATGGAAAAATGGTGCCAATGAGGTTTGTTGGTGCATGTGAGGCTGGTCATGTTACCGATATTGATTGGAGGTTGTGGGCACATTCTGGTACAAACGCTAACAGAGAGTGTAGAGCTGATAATAGGCTCAAATTCTATGCTGACAAAAAGGGTGCAGGTTTAGCACATTTAACTATTTTTTGTGATGCATGTAAAAGTTACCGTGATTTGAAAGACTTAACAAATCCATATGTAACTGAAAAGTTTTTATTCTGCTATAGCCATCACCCGTGGATTTATAATCCGAGTAGTGAACGGTGCAATTATCCTTTAAGAATTTTGCAAAAAGGTGCTACTAATATTTATTATCCAAAAGTTATTTCTGCTTTTGATATCCCATCTGCATCTTCTGTTGGAGATTATCAACAGATTACAGATGAAATTCGAGAACGATTAGAAAAAAATAATACTTTTTCACGAACAAAAAAACTATTTGAAAGTTCGAAAAATGCGCCGTGGTTAGAGCAAAAGATTGAAGAAATTGCAAAAAAGGAAAAGATCGATAAATCATTAGTGATTAAATATTTAAGTGATAATAATTCATCAACTGAGCCAGAGAGTAAAGAAGTTGAAGATATTGTAAAAATTCAATTAACTCTGCAAGAGGATGAAATAGAAACTTTTAAAAATTGTTTACTTAAAGGGGGGGCGAGAACTGAACACTTCTATGCTGAAAAAGGAAATATAAAGGGACATATATGGCTGGAAAAGATAATAACAAATACTCTTTTATTACATAAAATTCGTGAAGTTAGAGCATTTACCGGATTTCAGAGAGTCAAACCTTCGGATACTCAAAGAATTGTACCGCCAGATCTTGCTAAAAAACAGGATTGGTTGCCTGTCTCAGAAGTATTTGGGGAGGGAATATTACTACAATTTAATCTGGAGTGTTTAAAAGCATGGGCTTCACAACTTCCTAAAACAGAGATGGATCGGTTTATAAAACTGGAAGCTAAACGTCAAGAGCAAGAGCTCTACTTTTTACCAGAAATAGATCCTATCTATATTTTGATTCATACAATAAGTCATCTTCTAATCCGACAACTAGCCTTTGAAAGTGGTTACTCATCTAGCTCACTCAGGGAAAAAATATACTATGATACTAAAAGAGAATTTGTAGGTATCCTGATTTACACTACGGATTCGGATTCGGAAGGATCTTTAGGGGGATTGGTTGCGCAGGGCGAAAATGTTTTGTTTAACGCAATAGTTGTTAATGCATTAGAAAAGGGGCAATGGTGTTCAGCAGATCCTGTGTGTAGTGAAACATCCGGACAAGGACTAGGGGGATTTAACCATGCTGCTTGTCATAATTGCACACTTTTACCTGAAACTAGCTGTATGAATATCAATACTGAATTAGATCGTTCGCTCATCTTTTCTCATTATGGATTATTAAAATATCTTGGAGTGGAATTGTGAAATTACCAGCTTTGGATGAGCTGACAGATTTACAACGAGAGGTTTATTTGTATGCACCAATCAATACAAATGTATTGGTTAGTGGACCTCCTGGCTGTGGTAAAACATTGATAGCCGGTTTACGAGCTGAGGAAATGGCAAAACGCGGTGTACCAACACGATTAGCTATGTTTAGCCGCGTTTTAAAACGCTATACACAAGGACAGACTAAACCTGCCTATACAATTATTACTATTAACCAGTTCTTTGCTCACTGGATTAAAAAAATTTTAAGGCCCATGCTTAATAATCAATTCGAAATAAACCAATTTGTTGCTAAAAATAATCGTTTTATAAGATGGGAGGAATTAAATAATTATTTAGAGGATTATTTAAAGAAGGATAAAGATGCATTCAAACCTGAGGTATTTAGTTTTGGGTATTTAATTATTGATGAAGGGCAGGACTTCCCTCCATCATTTTATAACTTTTTAACATGTTTGAGTTTTATTGGTGATGTTGTTGCATCTAAGTTTCCATTAAAATGTTTGGTATTAGCAGATGAAAATCAAAAACTAACAGATTGGAATTCTACGTTAGAAGAAATCGCAACAATATTGGACATTACTGAAGACCATCACTATAAATTAATTGATAATTTCCGTAATTCCTATGAGGTTGCAGTTTTAGCAAAAAGTTTTTTTGCTAAAGTAGGTACTATTCCTGTGCTTCCAACTAGAAAGACGGAAAAACCTGAATTAATTCATTATAACTCAGTAAATGAGTTTATAGATTATTTGAATGTTTGGTTGAGAAACCATCCAGGAAAGGAAGTTGGTGTATTCTGTTTTAGAGAACCTGCCAGGGTGGATTTATGTAAAATTTTAAATGATCAACTAGTAAAACAATATAAATTGCAAACATATTCTAGTAAAACTTCTCTAGAAAATCCTGCTGAAAAACTCATTTTTGATGAGACAAACACGTTGACCTTATTAAATGTGCAGAGTTGTAAAGGACTAGAGTTTGATGCTGTATTCTTAATTAATCCTTCAGATATGAATCTAAATGATCAATCAAGTCATTTGGATAAAATGACAATGTTTGTTGCTTCGTCAAGGGCTCGTGATATTGTTAAAATCATTAATTACAATAATTTTAATATTGAGAAATCACAAATTAACATTTTACCAGATGAGTCTGTATTAAAGAGAGTAAATTGGTCTAAACAGTATCCTATACAAGATTATGAAGATAGATGGGATTGGAATGATAAAGTAATGGATTTAGTATCTCGATATAAGTTGGATTATGTAGATCTGAGAAATAAAGGTGGATGTTATTGGGTTTATACTGGTAAGAATTTAAGTAATAAATTAGAACCATTAGGATTTAAATTTTCTCAGGCAAAAGGTGCTTGGTGGTACAAAGGGGACACTCATGAGTAATTCTTTATATTACTTCCCGACGAATCGTGAAGATATTTTATTAATTTTGTCCTCGATAAATTTCAATTTTAAAAATACGCCTTTAAATATAAAAGTGGCAATGGGACCAAAACAAATACCTTATCAGTTTAACGGAAGTATTGGTCCAAATGAGGTAATGGCATTAAGTGGCCATGAGAAAAATTTTCCAGTACTTATTGCCTCTGAGACAAAAATTAAAAAGGGTAACCTAAACCTTTCTGATATTCACCATTTGGTTTTTAGATCTCAGCAGGAAATGGATGATTTTAAATTTCGTGCAATTGCTGAATTTGATACAGAGAGTATTAAGAGTCTTGTGAATCCGGCTTTGTTTGAGTCCTTTGCAAAACAAGAAAAAAAAATGACGATGATTCAGTTACAGAATACTGAGAATTATCAAAGTCATATTGTTTCAGGATTATTGAATTTATTGCACGTTGCACGTTGGAAAGGTTATGATTTAACAACATTTGATCATTTTTTTCAGAGAGATGAAAACTCTATCAGATCATTAATTGAATTAATTTTGGATCTGTCAGGAAGTACTTATCAAAAAAATTATTTAACATTAGCGATCATTCAAACAATTTTAGAAAATGGAAAATTAAGCTCAGCTTCATTATTGGAAAATATTAAAAATAAATGGCTTGATTTATGGGCAGAAGAAGCACCACCATCAGATGAAATGGTTTGGTTTAGATATATGAATTCAATCATTAATTCTACTCAAGCACTGAATTTAGATAAATTAACAGATGAAGGTGGGTCTGTATTTTTACGCGCTGCAACTTTGTTGATCATGTCAGATGATTTGAATATATTAAAAAGTTTCAATGATCAAAGTCCTAATATAGGATTGAAAGTTTTAAATTATGCTGCCTTCCTTATTGGTTTAAAATCTCCTTTGTATCGAAGAAGCTGGGTTGATAAAAAAGATTCGGTTTATTTGCTGGAAGAATTTGCAAGTGCAGTTGAATCAAAAAGATTAGGAAAATTGATTCAACCATTAAAAAAGGCTCTTTATTTATCTCAAGGAACATTTGTAAAATTTTCCGAGGTAAATGGTACTAAAATTAGCGTTTATCATATAAAACAGTCTTATTATCGAACTGTTTTAGAAGATAATAAGAAACAACCTGACTCTGTAGATATTTGGATTTTTGATAAGCAGATGAAGCGTTATTATGTCGATTGGGTTAATAATCCTAATGATGAGGAAATAGAAAAGCTTGTCAAATTATTTGATAAAGTCAATCATAGGAAATAAAGCGAGTAGGTATGACTTATGCCTATTAGTTTAATATCCTAATGGGAATTTATTAAGTGATAGAATTCATTATCCTCTGCGGAAGATACCTTTACCGAAAATTTGTAGGCCACTTTACTAACTCTTTTATTATAAGGTGTGTTACTAAAAGTAGGGGGACATTGCAAAATGTTTCTAATGATTAATAAATGCTTGCTTAAATTATGTACTTTTATTTATGTCCTGAAAAATTAGATTTAAAAAAATAGTAAATTCAAATAGCTGTGACTATTAATAGCGGTTACTGAATTAGCGAATTATTTTAAGATAGATACTAAAAAATGAGTGTTCTAAAGATTAGTAATAAAAAATTTAAATCGTGTTTTATCGTGGGAGATCTCCACGGATCTTATAGTCTTTTTATGCATGAGCTTTATCTAAAGAATTTTGATTTTGAAAATGATCTCTTGATCTGTACAGGTGATCTTATCGATAGAGGTAATGAAAATTTAGAATGTATTTCATTACTTGATCAAAAATGGTTTTTAACTGTACGCGGCAATCACGAAGAAATGTGTATAAAAGGACAGTATGACTCTAAAATTAGAGATATACATCTGCGTAATGGTGGAGAATGGTTTTATAAGTTGCCCCAGCAAAAGCAGCTAGAAATTATCAATCACTTTAAAGAATTACCTTTAGTTATAGAAGTCCAACTAGAAAGTAAAAAAATCGGCATTATTCATGCCGACATTGATATCCATGACTGGAATATCTTTAAGCAAGATATTTGTAAAGGTGACTATAAAATACCAGGAATCACATCATCATATTCAAACGCACTCTGGGGTAGGGGGCGAATACGTAATTACTCCAATCAATATGATATTGTAGATAATATCGATGCAGTCTATTTAGGTCATACGATTGTAAAAGAATATACTCAAATTGATAATTGCCATTATATTGATGTAGGATCATCTTTCACTTCTAAACTTTGTATTGTAAAAGTTCAATAAAGATTTACTGCGGAGTGGGGGAGTAAAAAGTTTAAATGATCAAAAAAACAACACTTAAATCGTGTATCCTGCTTTGTATCCTGAATTTTTCTATGAATAATTAATTGATTAAAAACAATAGGTTAATGGATTGTTGTTGTCTGTCTGGGCCCACCAAATACATCAAGCATCTAGGAGCAATACTCTTAGGTGCTTTTTTATTTTTTGAATTCATTTAAGCACTATCTATCTTCAAAAATAACTAAAATTTCAATCTCTTATCATAAGGTAGGCTTTTAGTAGGTGGGATTCTTTTATCGTTCATTGAATACTTAAATCACGGTGAGGGTCACCGATAATAAGATGAATGGTAGAAGGAATCGAACCATGGCTTTTAAGAATATTGCAGATCAAACAAACGGTTTTTATATCCCTTGTGTTTCACTTTTCGGTCCAGGCTGTGCCAAAGAAATTGGCGTTAAAGCACAAAATTTAGGTGCCAAGAAAGCTCTGATTGTGACCGATGAAGGCTTATACAAATTTGGTGTCGCAGATACCATCGCAAATTATTTAAAAGAGGCTGGTGTTGACAGCCATATCTTCCCAGGTGCAGAACCAAACCCAACAGATATTAACGTTCATAATGGCGTACAAGTCTACAATGACAACGGCTGCGATTTTATTGTATCACTCGGTGGCGGTTCTTCACATGACTGTGCCAAAGGTATTGGCCTGGTGACTGCCGGTGGTGGTCATATCCGCGACTATGAAGGTATTGATAAAAGTACTGTGCCTATGACACCGCTTATTGCAGTCAATACCACAGCGGGTACAGCGTCGGAAATGACACGCTTCTGTATCATTACCAATACCGATACCCATGTCAAAATGGCAATTGTGGATTGGCGTTGTACACCATTGATCGCGATCGATGATCCTAAATTGATGATTGCCAAGCCAGCGGGCTTAACTGCCGCGACTGGTATGGATGCCTTAACCCATGCGGTAGAAGCGTATGTTTCTACGGCAGCCAATCCGATTACGGATGCCTGTGCAGAAAAGGCCATTACCATGATCAGTGAATGGCTGAGTCAGGCAGTAGCAAATGGTGAAAATATTGAAGCACGTGATGCTATGAGCTATGCACAGTATCTGGCAGGCATGGCATTCAACAATGCATCACTCGGATATGTGCATGCGATGGCACACCAGCTGGGTGGTTTCTATAACCTGCCACATGGTGTATGTAATGCGATTTTGCTACCGCACGTATGCGAATTTAACCTGATTGCCTGTCCGGATCGCTATGCAAAAATTGCCCAGTTGATGGGTGTAAATACTGAAGGATTAACTGTGACTGAAGCAGCTTATGCAGCGATTGATGCCATTCGCCAGCTTTCAGCTTCAATTGGAATTCCATCTGGTCTGAAAGGCTTAGGGGTTAAAGAGGAAGACCTTGCCATTATGGCAGAAAATGCGCAAAAGGATGCCTGTATGCTGACCAACCCGCGTAAGGCTAGCCATGCACAAGTCGTAGAGATTTTTAAAGCGGCGCTGTAAGCCTCTATGTAAGTCGATTCTCTCCACTCGGCAGACTTACATTTTATGCAACCCTGTTCGCACTTCTTAGTGAAGTGCGCCAAGATAAATGTATCCCCATGCGATATTCTTGGCTGATCCTTACACCCTTGATAAGGATATAGAGCAGGCGTTGCTCTTTTTTTTTGCCTAAATTTTTGCTTTCAAAAAATATATTTGGGCAGTTAATTCATCAGGGTATAGCTTATTAAAATTAACTGAATGAACTCGATAATAATAAAATACTGGAATGAGCAGAGTATTGCTAAAAGCTTATTCGTAGCATGAGCTAAATCAATAAAATGTTATAATAAAAAATTATAATTCTAAAGTAGGGTCTGTTGACACTTACTGTTCATAATTAACCCTATAACGGTAGCCATAAAAATATACAGGCTAAGGCAACAGAACTTTGATAATTTCTTTTGAGCTTGTCATATCGAGTAGCTATTCCTCTAAATTGCTTTAATCTACAAAACATATTTTCAACTAAGTGCCTGATTTTATATAAATACCAGTCCATATGGTCATTGTTCGATTGGCTATTCGTTTTCTTTGGTATATTCGCTTTAGTCCCTGTTTTCCTGATCTGTTCACGCAGTGGTTCTGAATCATAGCCTTTATCTGCACATACCACTTTTGTCTCTTTTAAATCTAATGTTGATATTAAATCAGGTGCAACTTTAACATCATGTGTGGTTCCATCGGTAATCATGAAATCAATAGGATTGCCATGTACATCAACAATCAAATGTATTTTTGAGGAGTTTCCTCCTGCACTTTTAGAAATAGATTGATTCGCTATGCCGGCAGAATGTTGATGAGCACGTACATGAGAGCCATCAATAAAAATCCACTCCATATCGGGGCATGAGGCTAGTAATTTGAATAATCTAAGTAACTTACCGCTGCTTGACCAACGATTAAAACGTTTGAAAATAGAGTTTGAATGACCAAAACAAGAAGGAATATCTCGCCATGGACAACCTGTCCTAATTCTATAGAGAATAGCTTCAATAAAATTGCGTAAATTTGAGTTGTGGTGAATGGATAAATTACGCAGAATAACTTTCAACTTTTGCCAGTGTTGATCTGTCAGCATGGTACGAGGCATAGCGAATAGTAAAATTGGGTTTGGCGATTTGATTTTACTACTTCGCTATTTTTTTAAGCTAAAAGTGTCAACACACCCTAGTTAAATGCTTTTTATATTTTTATAAGTTGGAATCTTCTCAATGGAAGATAGCCGTAATTATCTTGCTAACAAGAAGCCAAACAAGAAATGATCTGATTTTTAAATATCCTGAAATTTAAGCAGGGTTTGATGTGCTGGATGACCTTTTGGCATCAGTTCAATCAGACGTTCAACCGCATCAATTGCTTCAGGAAAACGTGCTACATGTTTCAGCAGCACATCAGTTTCATTGGCTTTGAAAATAGCATCACTGAGACGTGATTCCAGACAATCCCGCCATGCACATAAAAATGGGCTTTCAGTTTTTGCCAGAAAAACTCCAGTATAAAGTTTTAAGGCTGAATCGATATAACCTGCATCTAAAGACTGTTCGGTTTGCAGGAAGTCTGCTTCAACATGCGCCAGCAATCGATAAGGGCGCGAACCAAGCATACCGCCCAGAATATCTCGTAACTGTGACATTTCAGCTTTTAGCGTACCCATGCTGACTTTACGTTCGCCATAAAGTGCCTGATGCAAGTGATCCAGACTTAAACCTTGTGGGAATAAAGCCAGAATAGCGAGAATTTCAGTCTGGCGTGGGGTTATGGTCAGGGTTTTACCATTAAAAATGACCTGCGGGACAGAAAAGGCACGAATATATAAACGCTGTTTTTGCGATTCCAGTAAAGCAGATTGAATGATGGATGCACAACGTTCGGCTGCTAATAGCCCTAAGCTATTATGTTTTTGCCAGTGGGTGGACAGATCAATAACCCCTAGAATCTGTTTGGAATAAGGATCAATAATGGGGGAGGCATAACAGACTAGATCCTGCACGGAAGGCATGTAATGTTCGCTGGAAAACACGCAGCTCGATTGTTGGGTTTTGATCGACAGGGCAAGGGCATTGGTCCCGACCAGTTCCTCACGCCACTGACCGCCTTCAACTAAGTGAATATTATCAGCAATTGTGCGCAATTCAGGGCAGGAGGCCCGCCATAGTACCGTACTGCCAATATCTCCAACGGCCAAAACCATAGAGGACTGTTCGGCAATATGCCTCAAACTTTCAGCACAATGTTCCAAGGCATGACTTAAAGCCGAAGAAGTGCTGATTTGTTTTATATCTGTTAATGGGGCAGCCAGACGATTTTTGGGAATCTCGGCTAAAGAAGAGCGTTGCCAGGAGCTAACGATGCTCTGTTCGAGTTGTGCTGCATGTGAAGGCGATAAACTGCTGCTTTGACGAAGCTGATCAATTTTTTGCCTTTGTTGTATCAAGCTCTGTTCTGTCATCATTCCTTATTCTCACAATAATTCATGATTTACATCCAAATGTAATTATTATTGTTTTTATGAGGAATCAAAAGAAATGTAAATCGGTTGAGTGCCAACCTTTCTCCAACCTTATAACGCGTATGTTAACTAAATAGAGTACGGATGTACCTTATACCAAAGCTGTAGATGCAGCATTTTTAAAGATTAAAATAAGCAAAGGAAATACATATGCGTTATATCGATCCGAACCAGCCTGGCTCAAAAGTTCATTTCAAAGCCCAGTATGACAACTTTATTGGTGGGCAATGGGTGCCGCCAGTCAAAGGCGAATACTTTGATAATATTTCTCCTGTAGATGGCAAGCTGTTTACCAAAGTGCCACGTTCTAGCGTGGAAGATATTGAACTGGCGCTGGATGCTGCGCATAAAGCTAAAGCACAATGGAATAAATCATCTCCAACGACTCGCTCTAACATTCTGCTCAAAATTGCTGATCGTCTCGAAGCCAATCTGGAACTGCTGGCGGTGGCTGAAACCTGGGACAATGGCAAGCCAATCCGTGAAACCCTGGCTGCTGATATTCCTTTAGCGATTGATCACTTCCGCTATTTCGCCGGCTGTATCCGTGCGCAAGAAGGCGGCATTTCTGAGATTGATGAAGATACCATTGCCTACCATTTCCATGAGCCTTTAGGTGTGGTTGGTCAGATCATTCCATGGAACTTCCCGATCTTGATGGCAGCATGGAAATTGGCACCGGCTTTGGCCGCAGGCAATTGTATCGTTCTGAAACCGGCAGAGCAGACCCCGGTCAGTATTCTGGTACTGGCTGAACTGATTCAGGACCTGTTACCTGAAGGTGTATTAAACATCGTGAATGGCTATGGTGTTGAAGTCGGCCGTCCACTGGCTGTGAATCCGCGTATTGCCAAAATTGCCTTCACTGGTTCGACTGCTGTAGGTCAGCAAATCATGCAATATGCCACTGAAAATATTATTTCGGTGACACTGGAACTTGGTGGTAAATCACCAAATATTTTCTTTGAAGATGTCATGGCGCAGCAGGATGATTATCTGGAAAAAGCACTGGAAGGTTTCACCATGTTTGCCTTGAACCAAGGGGAAATCTGTACCTGTCCATCACGTGCTTTGGTCCAGGAAAGTATTGCTGATCAGTTCCTGGAACTGGCAATCGATCGGGTTAAACGTATTAAAACTGGTCATCCACTCGATACTGAAACCATGATTGGTGCGCAGGCATCGCAGGAACAGCAGGACAAGATTCTGGGGTGTATTGCAACAGGTCGCGGCGAAGGTGCAGAAGTGCTTGTTGGTGGCGGTGTACGTCAGGAAGTCGGGCAAGGCTTCTACATTGAACCGACCATCTTTAAAGGCACCAATAATATGCGTACCTTCCAGGAAGAAATTTTTGGGCCGGTACTGGCAGTAACCACCTTTAAAGATTTTGATGATGCCATCAAGATTGCCAACGATACGATTTATGGCCTAGGTGCTGGTGTCTGGTCACGTTCGGCACATACCTCGTATCGCGCTGGCCGTGCCATTGAAGCGGGTCGTGTCTGGACCAACTGCTATCATATCTATCCGGCCCATGCAGCCTTTGGTGGTTACAAGAAATCTGGGATCGGTCGTGAAAACCACAAGATGATGCTGGATCATTACCAGCAGACCAAAAACCTGTTGGTGAGTTATTCAACCAAGCCAGCTGGTTTCTTCTAAATAAAAGCAAAAAAGCGAACTTCGGTTCGCTTTTTTTATAGTAGAGAATCTTTAATAAGTGGTATTTGAGATATAGATCACAGATGCTAATTAAAAGCATGAATCAATTGAAATTTAACTTTATCGGAAAGTTGAAAAAATGAATGAAATAGGTTTTACATTTTGAAAAATTCTGGTTATAAGTTAGAGGTGGTTTTTATCCAGAACAACAAATCGACACTCAGGAAGGGTGCCTAAAGAAGCGTATTTTAAAAATGATGAAACGGGAGTTTTATAATGCTTCAACTACTGAAAAAACTATTCTGCTTGCACATTTATGAATACCAGCAAATGGAGGAAATTGGGGCAGATTGGGAATGCCGCAAATGTGGTACCCAAAGAGATTAAAAAATACTGCAAGAAAAAGTGAGCGATATGCTCACTTTTTTATATCCATTATATTTAATCTAAACTCATATCCATTAAAATCATTACCAGTACCACATGATGAGAAGGCTTAAATGAGCAAAGATTTCCATGCCAAAACCTATATTGTAGATGAAAATCTGGCTGACACTTTACACTGGTTAAGCCTGCATCAGGACTGTTATGACTCTTTTAGTTTTGATGCACTGACGCAGGAACTGGTCGTACATCATGCCAATGGAACAGACCAGATCCGGATCGGTGATTATCTCAATGCCAGTTATGGCATTTTAATTACTGCGCATAACTTTTCAGCATCTTGAATTATTTCAATTAACTTGCCATTGCATCAGTCGCCAATGCGCGGATGCTTGGCTTTGGTTGTTCTGCTACCAGTCCCAATTTTTCAAAGAGCTGTTGGTCACGACCTTTGGCTGTATTTGGAGTCGTTAGAAGTTTTTCGCCTGAGAAAATTGAGTTGGCGCCTGCCATAAATGCCAATGCCTGATCTGAGTCAGTCAGTGATTCACGGCCTGCCGAAAGACGAATATAACTTTTTGGCATCAGAATGCGGGCCACTGCAATAGTTCGAATCCATTCAATCACATCCAGTTTTTCAACATCTGCCATCGGTGTGCCTTCGATTGGCACCAGCATATTGATAGGCACAGATTCCGGATGAATTGGAAGGGTAGAAAGCTCAAACAATAAACCGATCCGGTCATTACGACTTTCACCTAAGCCGACAATGCCACCACTACACACTTTTAAACCCGCTTGACGCACATGATCCAGTGTATCCAATCGGTCATCAAAACTGCGGGTACTGATAATATGTGAATAGTATTCACGTGACGTATCCAGATTGTGATTGTAATAATCCAGTCCTGCATCTTTCAGGCGTTCTGCCTGTGAGGCATTCAGCATGCCTAAAGTCATACAGGTTTCGAGTCCCAGTGCTTTGACTTCACGTACCATGTCCAGTACATAAGGCATATCACGTTCATGCGGATTACGCCATGCTGCTCCCATACAGAAACGTGAACTGCCAGAGGCAAGAGCTTCTTTTGCTTCCTGAATTACTTTTTCTACTGCGATTCGTTTTTCCGCTTCGAGTTTGGAGTCATAATGTGCGGACTGAGAACAGTATTTGCAATCTTCTGGGCATTTACCGGTTTTAATAGAGAGCAGGGTACTGACCTGAACGGCATTGGCATCAAAATATTGACGATGAACCTGTTGAGCCTGAAAGAGCAAATCCATTAAAGGTTGTTGATACAGGGCCTCAATTTCTGCACGAGACCAATCATTACGTATCGGATCAATACTGTTCATCTGTCCATCCTTGTTCATATTTATTTATCAGGCTCCATCTTAAGTAAAAGTATCGCCATCTTCATTAGCAAAATATGACCTTATAGAAAAAACAAAACCCACACAAGGTGAGCTTTGTAGTTGAACTCTTGATCGGAGTTTATTCACGATGATTTCCGTGAATATTCTGGTTTTGTAAATCACTACGATGTTGCTTGTTTAATACACGTTCATCTTGTTCGTGCTGGTTATTTTTTGGAGAGCCAAGCGGGCCATGTTGTGACTGCTGCTGTTGCTGTTGTTGCTGCTTCTGGTGTTGATGTTGCAACTCTTCAAGCTGTTCCTGATTTTGATGTTGTGTATCAGATGACTTTTGCATATCCACCTCCGGCTTTATTTCTATTCTTTTTCCTTTATGCCATAGCTTGCACAGTAACTGTGTAAGGCTTTGACGAGAAAATGTGAACCGAAGTAAAAATTGAAAATTACCGGGATTTTGCCAGTTGTTCCTGTATGGCCCAGTCAATATGAACTTGTACAATCTCATCATGTTGATTCTGCTGAGCTTGTAATGCCTGGACAATCTGTGGATCAAAAGGCGCATTACCCAAGCCGATCGCAATATTGCGCATAAAGCTCTGATAGCCGGTACGGCGTAATGGACTGCCTTCAGTTGAGCTTAAAAATGTAGCTTCATCCCATTGCCAGAGATCCAGTAAACTCACTTGATCCAGTCCATGTCGGGGGTGAAAATCTTCAATATTAGTTTTTTGAGCAAAGCTGTTCCACGGACAAATCAACTGACAATCATCGCAACCGAAGACCCGGTTACCAATCCCTCGACGTAACTCCTCTGGAATGATCCCTTTATACTCAATGGTTAAATAAGCAATACAGCGACGTGCATCCAGCATATACGGTTCAACAATAGCCTGTGTCGGACAAATATCAATACAGGCTGTGCATGAACCACAATGTTTGCTTGCAGGCTCATCAAAGGGCAGTTCCAGTGAGCTAAACAGCTCACCTAAAACAAAGAAAGACCCGGATTTTTTATGGATTAATAAAGTATGTTTACCGGTCCAGCCCATGCCCGCACTTTCGGCCAGGGATTTTTCAAATACAGGAGCAGAGTCTGCAAAGGGGCGGGATTCAAATTCACCGACTTTTTCCCGAATTTTAGAAGCCAGCATTTTTAGGCGCCCGCGCATGGTCTTATGATAGTCACGACCACGGGCATAACGGGCAATAATCGCAGAATTTGGTGCATAGGGCACTAGACGCGGTTCTGGAAGATCGACCAGATAATCCATTCGTACACAGATCACGGATTTGGTATTGGGAATAAGCAGTGTGGGATCGGCACGTTTTTCCAGATTTTCTTCCAAAAACTTCATATCACCGTGATAGCCGCGGTCTAAATATTCCTGCAAGCGGACTAATTCTGCTTGAGCATCCGGTTGGGCAATGACACAATCAGAAAAACCCAGTTCTCGTGCCTGCGCTTTGATCCACGCTTTCAGTTCATGGGGATCTTGTTGATAAACTTGGATTTGCGCTTGGGAATCGGGTGTTGTCATAAACCAGAAACAGGAAATAAGAAATGCAGCAGCAAGTTTATCATAGCCGCAATATACAAGCATGGGAGCAGCGCTGGTTTGGCAAGCAAAATAGTTCTTATGGTTTGATGCAACAGGTAGCATGGTCGATTGCGCAGCGACTCATCCCTTTGTTGGAACAACAGCAATTGACCCGAATCGCTGTGTGTTGCGGTCAGGGTAATAATGCCGGTGATGGTTATCTGATAGGTAAATATTTAAAACAGGCCGGTTTTGAAATAGATATTTATGCAGCAGAACCCAATCCATCACAGGATCTGGCTCAAGCAATCCGGGAAACTCAGCAAATCGGTATACCCACTTATTCAGGTTTTAATTTTCAGAAACAATATGATGTCTATATTGATGCCTTATTTGGGATCGGCTTGAACCGTGATCTGAATGAAAATTGGCAACAGATTATTCAAAGCATTAATGCCCAGCAAGGTCTTAAAATTGCAGTGGATATTCCAAGCGGACTGCATGCCAATACCGGACAGTCTTTGCCGGTTGCCATTAAGGCAGATCATAGTTTTACTGTTTTAGGTTTAAAGGCGGGACTATTTACCGGACGAGGCAAAGAATATGCCGGCAAGGTAGAGGTCATCTCGGTTATTCCTCCCGATGCTGAACTTGTGCCGATAGCTCAAATTTCCTCGACTCAAATTCATCTGCCTAAACGTGAAGCTTTTGGACATAAGGGCAGTTATGGGCATGTGCTCGTAATTGGGGGGCATGCCGATATGGGCGGTGCGGTCATTATGGCAGCTGAGGCAGCCTTTGCTGCCGGTGCAGGTAAGGTCACTGTGGTTTGTGATGCCAAACATCATACTGCCATTTTGTCACGTGCTCCGAATATCATGCTGCGTGATATTAATGCGCTAGATGCTGAGCAACGCCAAGCTTTAGTTCGTCATGTGGATGCTGTCTGTTTTGGTATGGGGTTAGGACGAGATACTTGGGCTGAACAGCAATATAAATACTGGTTTGACCTGATTCAGCAATCAGAACTGGAGACAGTTCTCGATGCAGACGCCTTGTGGTTTCTGGCAAAATCACCACAAAAGTTGAATGCCCATACTTATGCAACACCACATCCGGGTGAAGCGGCTACTTTGTTAGAAATGAAAGCATCAGAAGTCGAAGCAGATCGTATTCAGGCAATTCAACAGCTCCAGCAAAAATATCAGGGACAATGGGTGCTCAAAGGTTCAGGTAGCCTGATTTTAGAAGATGCTCTTTTCATCTGTACCGCAGGCAATGCCGGTATGGGAACCGGAGGAATGGGAGATGTACTTGCTGGCATGATCGCAAGTTTGAAAGCCCAATTTAAAGATGCCACCCATTTACATGAAATCGTAACTTTGCACGCACTTGCCGGTGATGTATTGGCGAAAAAAGGTGAACGCGGCTTGCAGGCACAAGATATGAAACATGCCATTTACCAGGTTGTGAACCACTAAGGACAATAAAAATGCAGGCCATTCATTTGATCATTCAGGGCAAAGTGCAGGGCGTGGGCTACCGTCGCTGGTTTGAACAACAAGCAATTCAATTAGGTTTAAAGGGTTTTGTGCGTAATCTGGAAACAGGCGAAGTTGAGGCTATCATTGTGGGGAAGGAAGCGATTGTTCGGGAAATGATCCAGCTCAGCAGAACTGGACCACAACGTGCAGAAGTCACTGCAATTCATCAGCAGAAATTGACTCTTCAGGACGCTGATTTTCAGGATTTTAAAGTATTAACTAAAGACTAACGACGACGGGTGCTGACCCGGCTGCGTCCGCGTGCCATACCGCCTAAGGCATTCAATACGGCCATTTTACTCATGCTGCCTGAAGCATGAGCATGACAAATCGCAGCAGCAAGTGCATCGGCAGCATCTTGTTGCGGTTTGATTGTCAGGTTCAGAATACGCATAACCATCATCTGAACCTGTTCTTTGTCTGCAGCGCCATAGCCCACAACAGACTGTTTGATCTGCCGTGCCGTATATTCGGCAACTTTCAGATCCAGATTCACCAAGGCTGCGACTGCCGCACCACGAGCCTGACCCAGTTTGAGAGCAGAATCCGGATTTTGTGCCATAAACACCTGTTCCACCGCAGCCTCGGTCGGGCCGTAAAATTTGACAATCCGTTCGACACCAGCAAAGATTCGTTTTAAACGTTCAGGCATTTCCGCTGTTTCAGTTCTAATCGTTCCTGCATCAACAAAAGTGAGTTTTGAACCTTCTTTCTGGATGATACCGTAACCTGTTAGACGCGAACCGGGATCAATCCCAATAATTAATGACATGCCTGCACTTTAAAAATAAAATAATGCCCATATTGTTACATAAGCGTATCAAAAAAGCTTGATCCTGATGAAGCAGTTGATTACAGCATCCTAATATTTATTTTACTGAGATTAGATTAATTTTCATGAAATTATTTCTTATTATCCTGGCCGGCTTAGTCCTCGAAGTATTTGTATGGATTGGCGTGGGTGACCTTGTCGGGAGCATGTGGTACGTATTTTTCTGGTTCGTAGCGGCCTTCTTTATCGGTATGAACCTGATCCGGAAATATTCGGCCGGTGTAATGCCACAAATGCAGCAAATGCAGATGGGACAGATGAGTGCAGATCCAGCATTATCAAATAATTTGCCTAAAATCTTAGCCGGCTTTTTCCTGCTGATTCCTGGTTTGATTAGTGATGTGCTTGCGGTATTAATGCTGATTCCACCTGTACAACGTGCTTTCCAGGCAGCCATGATGAAAATGATGATGAAACGTCAGCAAGCCATGATGGAAAAAATGATAGGTGGCATGATGGGCGATGTCGGTGGCGGTGCAGATCAAAACCCGTTTGCTGAAATGATGCGTCAAATGCAGGATATGCAGAACCAGCAGGGGGGGCATGGTGATTCGACCATTATTGATGGTGAAGCCCGTGAAGTGACCCCAGAAGCCAAGAAAATTGAAATGAAAGATGTGAACAAGAAATAAAATCACGCTTTCAATATAAATGCTTCAAGCCGAATCTCATGATTCGGCTTTTTTATTGGAACTTTCTAATTTCATTAAACAAAAGTTATAATAGTTTTTTTACCATTTGATCTTTTTTAAATGTCTTTGCTTTTTACCATCTGTTTTCTACATTTTGTAGCTCAATTAAGTCCCGGTCCTGACATCTTACTTATCGCAACAAGTGCAGCTTCTACGACACGTATGAATGCCCTAAAGGTAATTGCCGGAATTTCAGCGGGGATCGTGGTTTGGGTGGTATTGACGCTAGCAGGCTTTACCGTATTGATCGACCAGTTTCCCTGGATTCAACAGGTATTGATGGTCATCGGTGGGCTATTTTTGGCCAAAATGGGCTGGGCCATGCTAAAAGGTGGATGGCAAGGTTTTCAGAACAGGCATCAAGCTCAAGATGATTTAAATACGGTAGAAACACCAAAAAGTTACTTTATGCAGGGTTTATTGACTAATCTGTCGAATCCTAAAACCCTGATCTATTTCAGTAGCGTATTTTCACTTGCACTGAGCTCATCAGCTTCTGATTATTTAAAAGCGCAACTGGCAGTGATTATTCCGCTGCAAACCTTTATTACTTTTACTTTACTGATGCTATTAATTTCCCATCCCAAAATTAAAGAGGCTTACCAGCGATCAGGAAGTTATATCGATATGATTTCAGGCGGGTTATTCCTGATTTTTGCAGTCTGGTTATGGTATGACGCGTTGGTTCTAATGAACTAAAAATCTTAATTCGATGGGGTAATAGAGGAGTTTTCGGTAGAAAGCTGCTGTGCAGCGGAAGCATCAGAAACTGGATGATCCTGTTTCTGCACTGGAGACTGATAACGATTCGGTTTAAGGGTGGCCTCAGTATTTTCCGAACCCTGATAACTGCGACTGCGATTGGCACGCTCACGTAAGCCGCCTTTTTTAATTAACTGAACCATTTTCATCTCTCACTGCAAGATGACTTATTGTAATTCAAATTTTCTATTCTGGCAGCGTTTCATATTCAAGTTAAAATCGCATAAAAAAGACCTGATCCAAGTCAGGTCTTGCTTGAGGATAAAAAAATTAGCGCGGACGTTTATTATCTTGTTGCAGCACATCAAATAAAGATGATTGAGCTGGCGCTTCTTGTTGCTGTGACTGGATATAGACATGCATTACCTTGAATGCGATTGCAGTAACCAGACAGGCCACCAGACATAAAATCCAAAAACCATAAGGGCTGCGAATATTATGTGAGCCACAGGCATGACATTCTTTTTGGCCAGCTTCCACAACTTTATCGCAGCACGCACAGTGATATTGATAGTACATTGCTAAGCTCCATTACATTTTTGATATTTTTTTTGTTATCTTTCACGGACTTTTATTTCAGGTATTTCAGGTCTGCATTTCATGTTAATGATGAAATTAGACGCTGACAAGTCATATAACAAAAAGTTACCCAAGTCTCAGTGAGGAAAACAAATAATAATTGGCTAAGTACATAACATCGTTACATTATTTCAATAAAATTCTCTGAAATAATTAACTATGCTATCTATCAATTCATAAGCAATTTTTGAACCAGTTCGAGTGGAGCTTAAGAAAAACAAGTATAAAATGGCAAATAGACAGGGCAAAAACTTGGATGAATTGATCTGCCCTACAAAATAGAATGATATGGAATATATTTTGCTTATTTTTTAACTATTCGTTGCACTGTATTAAGTCTATAAAAATGTTTAATTTCAATAATTTTTATGAAAGTGCCCTATAAACTTAAGGAACAATACTGATCTCATGAAGAAAATATCACTGTTTTTATCATCCTTGCTTTGTATAAGCAGTCTTTATGCCCAATCGGATATTGAAAAGGAAGTTATTGCCCAGTTTCAGCAGGATTTTAATGCGCAAAATTATACAGCAATTTTTGAAAAGTTTTCACCTGAAGCGAAAAAGGCAATTCCTTTAAATATGTTTGAAAAAGTCTCTAAAGACTTGCAGCAGCAACTCGGCAAAATACAAAGTCTTGAGTATATAGAGTCTAAAGGCAAAGAGACTGCAGTCTATAAGGCCAACTTTGAAAAAGATCGTCTGAAACTCAGCATGAGTTTGAATAATGATCAACAGATTTCCGGCCTTTTATTTACGCCCTATATCGAATCTACCGCAGCAAATAATAAGACAGTCAATGCTATTCAAGGCTATCCAAAAGCGATTGCAGAGAAAATTTATCAGGTTACTCGTACTTTTCCAGAACAAACTCAAGTAGCGATAGCGGTATTAGATCAGGACAAACCCCATTACTATGGAGTACAGAAGCATAAGGACAAAATCCAGGCCAAGGCCAATCAGGATAAAATCTTTGCAATTGGTTCTCTGACCAAAGTGATGACATCAACCATATTGGCTGAACTGGTGACACAAAATAAAATTAAACTGGATGACAAGATTAATCCTTATTATGCCTTTCCATTCAAGGACAATATCCAGGTTCGCTTTCAGGATTTAGCCAATCATACGTCTGGACTGCCACGACTACCGAGTAATTTGGAAGTAGATGATGATACTGATCCATATAAGGAATATGATGCAGCTAAACTGGAAGAATATTTAAAAAATTCCTTAGAGCTTGAACATGCAAATAACAGTGGAAAAGTGCCACATTATTCTAATTTGGCTGTGGCTTTATTGGGACAGAGTTTGAGTCAATCGCAAAATAAGGATTTTGCTGAGTTACTCAATGAATATGTCTTTAAAAAGTATGGGATGAAACATAGCTATACCTCGCCTGATCAAGCAGCTAAGCAACTTGTGTCTGCATTTGATGCCCAAGGAAAAGAAATCACCACCTGGGCATTTGATACCTTTTTACCTGCGGGCGGTGTACTCTCTACAGCTTCAGATTTAACCAGATTTGCACAAGCTCAACTCGATGCAAAAAATGCGGCAGTACAATTAACTCAGCAAGCAACCACAGAACAAGCAGGTAGCTACCAATTGGGATTGGGCTGGTTTGTGCGAGAACAGGAAAATGGCACCAAAATCATCTGGCATGGGGGAAATACCGCAGGGCATTCTGCTATTTTGATGATTGATTTAAACAAGAAAAAGGCAGTGACGATTTTAGCCAATGTCGCTGCTGTACATCCTGAAATGGGAAATATTGAAAAACTGGCAGCTCAACTCTTACAGGAATAAATCAGCTTTGAGATAGTAAAAAGCCCGCATTGTGCGGGCTTTTTTAATTCATGGATTTTAAGGATTACTGACCAGAACGAATGATGTAATCAAAGGCAGATAATGATGCTTTGGCACCTTCACCAGTCGCGATGATGATCTGTTTGTAAGGAACAGTGGTACAGTCACCTGCAGCAAACACACCTTTCACATTGGTTTCATTGCGTTCGTTAATCACAATCTCACCACGGTTGGTTAGCTCAACATCAGTTCCTTTCAGGAAGTCGGTATTTGGCAACAAACCGATCTGAACGAAGATCCCAGCCAACTCAACAGTGTGCTCTTCATCAGTTGCACGGTCTTTGTATTTCAACGCTGTGACTTGTGAACCGTCACCGATCACTTCGGTAGAAAGCGCATTTTTGATCACAGTGGTGTTTGGCAAACTGTTCAGTTTGTCCTGCAACACCTGATCCGCACGTAGTTTGGTATCAAACTCAACCAGCGTTACATGCTCAACGATACCTGCAAGGTCAATTGCAGCTTCTACACCCGAGTTACCACCACCGATCACTGCAACACGTTTGCCTTTGAACAGTGGACCATCACAGTGTGGGCAATACGCTACACCACGAGTTTTGTATTCCTGTTCACCTGGAACATTCATCTCTCTCCAGCGTGCACCGGTAGACAGAATGACTGTTTTAGATTCAAGTTTCGCACCATTTTCTAAAGTCACTTCTACCAGACCATTCGCTGTGCTATCTGCGCCTTTGATGTCAGACACACGTTGCAGGTTCATGATGTCAACGCCGTATTCACGCACGTGTGCTTCCATTTCAGCGGCAAATTTCGGACCTTGGGTTTTTTGCACTGATGTGTAGTTTTCAATGTCCATGGTATCCATGACCTGACCGCCCATGCGTTCAGCCACGATGCCAGTTTTAATACCTTTACGTGCTGCATAGATCGCTGCAGTATTCCCTGCAGGTCCACCACCAATTACCAAGACATCAAATGCATCTTTGGCATTGAGTTTTTCAGCATCTTTGGCTGCAGCATTGGTATCCAGTTTGGCAATGATTTCTTCCAGTGTCATACGACCCTGACCGATATGTTCATTGTCCTGAAACACCATTGGTACGGCCATGATTTTGCGTTCTTCCACTTCGTCCTGGAAGAAAGCCCCATCAATCATGGTGGCTGTTGTACCCGGGTTATAGATGGCAATCAGGTTCAATGCCTGAACGACATCCGGACAGTTATGACAGCTGAGTGATACGAATACATCAAAGTCAGATTTGATCCCCAAACCTTTAATTGATTCCAGAACTTCGGCAGAGACTTTTGGTGCATAGCCTGAAGTTTGTAACAATGCCAGAATCAGGGAAGTAAACTCATGACCCATCGGCAAGCCTGCAAAGAACACACGAGGCTGTTCACCGGCTTTTGCCACACCAAAGCTTGGTGCACGTTTGTTGGTACCGTCAAAACGGGCAGTCACTAGATCAGAAAGCTGGGCGATTTCCTCAACCAATTCTTTGATTTTAGCTGATTTGTCAGAGCCATCCAGAGTTGCCACTAATTCAATCGGGCCTTCCAAACGTTCAAGTAGTGTTTTTAATTGAGCTGAAGTATTTTGATCTAACATTGCTAACGTCTCCAAAGGAGTAAGAATTCATTCGATAAGTAGATACTAAGCTAAATCGATAAATAGATAAAACAGTTTGTTTTTATAAATTTGATCGGTTTTGCAAATGTATTGAAAAATTCATGATTAATTTCAAGCTTATATATGAGTGCTTAGCATGAATTTTCAAGTAGTTTAAAGTGTGATTGGTCTTTTTCAGTTAAGATTGGAATTCTGCATTTGAGAGTTGAACGATGGAATTACAACGCGGTATTTATCAACATTATAAGGGCAAGCTTTATCAGGTTCTGCATGTGGCAACGCATAGTGAAACGGAGGAAAAGCTGGTGGTTTATCAATGCCTTTATGGTGACTATTCGATTTGGGTTCGACCGCTATCCATGTTTACGGAAAGTATTAGTACCAGTGATGATCGTGAAGTAGAACGCTTTAAATTGGTTCAGGCACTTTAATCAATCCATAAAAAAATTATTTAGATCACCTCAGAGAAGAGCAATGAATCAATTACAACATTTTGAAAGTTTTATGCAGGAACTGTATAAGACCTTTCATGCGCATGATCTTCAACAAACTGAACGTCTGCAACGTTATCGAAATATTGAGCCTGAATCAGGCCGATTTTTATCATTACTCATTCGTGTCCAGCAATCCAAACGTATTCTGGAAATCGGTACCTCTACGGGTTATTCCACTTTATGGCTGGCCGAAGCCGCCCGGCAGACTCAAGCGACGATTACAACATTAGAAATAGATGCAGAAAGAGTTGCGCAGGCCGAGCAGTATGCAAGTCAGCTAGGCTTGAAGGATTTGATTGATTTTAAAGTGACAGATGCCTTGCATTATCTGCACGCTGAGCAGGACGTATTTGATTTTATATTGTTAGATGCAGAACGTGATGCTTATGTGGATTATTGGACCCATTTGGCCCGATTACTCAAGCCAAAAGGTGGAGTATTACTGGTGGATAATGTGATTTCACATGCTGCGGAAGTAGAAGAATTTATTCAGCTCATCCAGCAGGATTCAGGTTTTATCATGAGTACGTTGCCGATTGGAGCTGGCTTACTCATGGTGACTTATCGTTAAGCAGAAATTAGTTAAATTAAAACAGGCAAACCCGGTCGAAATGTAAGTTGTATTCAAGATATTTCTGTACAAAGGCCATTTTATCTTGTCGTCTTAACAGGTTGTCATAAACAAATTCGGGAACAGGATGGTAGAGTTCTATATCGCCATTGCTATAAATGATTTTCAGGTGGCGGCTAGAAGGACTATAAGCCCATGAGATCACGGTTAGCAGTTTTTGCATACGTTTTCCTCCACTGAATATTATTATCTTATGTCTTGAACTTATGCCAACTGACATTGAAGATGTATAACTGAATTGTAAGCATAAGTAGGGGATTGTTATGAAGAGGATGCAATATGCATGCCTGATTTTTATATGATCTTTAAAGTGAAAAATAAAGATTTAATAGGATGGCTTTAGATACAAGAAAAGGGAAAATAAAACGTTTGGCCAATAGAGCAATCAAATAAACGTTCAAATAAAAAACCACGCTAAAAGCGTGGTTTTTTTGAATCAGTTCAATCTAATGCAGATTAGATTTTACCAACTAGGTCGATTGAAGGAGCAAGAGTTGCGTCGCCTTCTTTCCATTTAGCTGGGCAAACTTCGCCTGGGTGAGCGTGTACGTATTGAGCTGCTTTAACTTTACGAAGAAGTTCTTGAGCATCACGACCGATACCGCCAGCGTTGATTTCAACGATTTGGATTTTACCTTCTGGATCGATCACGAAAGTACCACGGTCAGCAAGGCCGTCAGCTTCGATTAGTACGTCGAAGTTTTTAGCAAGAGTCCAAGTAGGATCGCCAACCATTACGTATTGGATTTTTTTGATTTCTTCAGAAGAATCGTGCCAAGCTTTGTGAGTGAAGTGAGTGTCAGTAGAAACTGAGTAGATTTCAACGCCTAATTTTTTGAATTCTTCGTAGTTGTCAGCAAGGTCGCCAAGTTCAGTTGGGCAAACGAAAGTGAAGTCAGCTGGGTAGAAGAATACTACAGACCATTTACCTTTAAGGTCAGCTTCTGTTACTTCGATGAATTTACCATTTTGGAACGCAGTTGTTTTGAACGGTTTAACTTCAGTATTAATTAAGCTCATCATTGTCTCCATGATTGAGGTTTGTATTTAATTTCCGATAGGGTACAGAAATTATTTTTCTTGCTGAAACAGTATTTTTACATAACATACATCGGAAAAACCGAATTAAGCTAAAAATAAAACACCATCAGCACAAACAGCATTGCTCTTGATATAAATGATTCAACCGTAGAATGGTGAATACATCATGACAAGACTCACCCCGATTTAATGCCTCTTCAGACATGATGCCGCAAGCAGTAAAATTCAAGGGCAAAAATTAAAAAATTATAAAAATATTCAAAATGGCCGTTCTTTCGCTTAGGGGCAATACAGCGTAAAATAGCTGCCTATTGTCTTTTTTTATATCAGGTGTTTTCTCAGTGCAGAGTCCTTTAAATGTAGATCAGCTCGTTATGGCGCGTGACCGTCATCGTTTAAATCGACTCCAAAAAGGTAAAGATGCCAACCAAAAGCAATATCAAGAATTATTTGAAAAATCGCATGCCAAAGTCATGCAGCGTATCGAACGCATTCCCAATATCAAGCTGAATCAGGATCTGCCTGTTACCCAGTATGCAGACAAGCTGATTGAAGCGATCCAGCAACATCAGGTCATTATTGTGGCTGGTGAAACCGGTTCCGGTAAAACTACGCAATTACCACAAATCGCCATGCTGGCAGGTCGAGGCCTGACTGGTCTGATTGGCCATACCCAGCCACGTCGTCTAGCTGCGCGTAGCGTCTCACAGCGTATTGCAGAAGAAGTTGGCGAGAAACTGGGTGAATCAATTTCCTTTAAAGTCCGTTTTAATGAACAGGGCTCACAGGATTCGATCGTCCGTTTGATGACGGATGGTATTTTATTGGCAGAGTTGGCCAATGACCGGTTCCTGACCAAATACGACACCATCATTATTGATGAAGCCCATGAACGCTCGCTGAATATCGATTTCATCATGGGTTATCTCAAGCAGCTGTTGCCGCGTCGTAAAGATTTAAAAGTGATCATTACCTCGGCAACGCTGGACGTAAACCGTTTTAGTAACTACTTCAATGGTGCGCCGATCTATGAAGTGGAAGGACGTAGCTATCCGGTAGAAGTGCGTTATCGTCCAATTTCTGAAATGAGCATTGTCGGCAGTGATGACGACGAATTTGATGATTTTGAAGAAAATCTGCCACGCGCAGTGGTTGCAGCAGTAGAAGAATGTTTTCAGGATGCACAGGAAAAAGGTCATCCGGAACATGCTGATATCCTGATTTTTGCCAGTACCGAACAGGAAATTCGTGAACTGCAGGAAACCTTGATCAAGCATGGTCCACGCCATACTGAAGTACTTCCTTTGTATGCGCGTCTGGCACTGGCTGAACAGCAAAAAATCTTTAATCCATCGGGCGGCGGTCGACGGATTATTATCGCCACCAACGTAGCAGAAACAGCATTAACTGTTCCGAATATTCGTTATGTGATTGATAGCGGTTTTGCCCGTATTTCCCGTTATAACTATCGTTCACGGGTGCAGCGTTTACCGATCGAAGCGGTTTCTCAAGCTGCTGCCAATCAGCGTAAAGGCCGTTGTGGCCGTATTGCGCCAGGCGTCTGTGTTCGTCTGTACAGTGAAGAGGACTTTTTAAGTCGTCCTGAATTTACCGAACCTGAGATTAAACGGACCAATCTGGCATCCGTTATTTTACAGATGCAAAGTCTGGGCCTAGGTTCACTGGAAGATTTTGATTTCATTGAGCCACCAGATCACCGCCTGGTCAATGATGGTCGCAAGCTCTTGATTGAGCTTGGGGCAATGACAGAGAAAAATCTCCCTAAAGTTGCCGACGAAAAGCAGTCGGGAACTTCTTCCCCCTTTAATAAAGGGGGAACACAAGGGGGATTAACCAAGATCGGTCAGCAAATGGCAAAAATGCCAATTGATCCACGTCTGGCGCGAATGATTCTTGGCGGTGCCCATTTTGGTGCACTGAATGAAGCTTTGGTGATTGTCGCGGCGCTGGCAGTACAAGACCCACGTGAACGTCCTGCGGATAAGCAGATGCAGGCTGATCAGAAACATGCCTTGTTCCGTGAAGCAGATTCAGATTTCCTGTTTTATATCAAGCTCTGGGATACCCTGCATAATAACTGTGAAAGTATGAGCGAAAACAAACGTCGTACTTTTGCACGGAATCATTTCCTGAGCTGGTTACGTCTGCGTGAATGGAAGAAAACTCATGAGCAGCTGGTGGATCTGGCTAAAGGCTTAAAACTGTCCTTTAATGAAAAGAAAGCCAGTTATGAAAATCTGCATCGCGCTTTATTGACTGGCTTACTGTCTTTTATTGCCAACAAGACTGATGAACGTAATGTGTTTATGGCAGTTCGTCAGCAGAAAGCACGAATTTTCCCGGCATCAACGCTGCACAAAACCAATACCCCATGGGTGATGGCTTTTGAAATGGTTGAAACCTCGCAGGTGTATTTACGGACTCTAGCGAAAATTGAGCCGGAATGGATTCTGCTAGCTGCGCGTGACTTGCTGAAACATCACTATTTTGAGCCGCACTGGTCGAAAAAAGCGGGTGTAGTCAATGCCTATGATCAGATTTCGTTATTCGGCCTGATCATCGAGCCGAAGCGTCCGGTCAATTATGAGAAAGTGGATCAGCCTGCTGCGCATGAAATCTTCCTGCGTGATGCACTGACCACTGGAAATCTCGGTATTAATCCCCCATTCCTGAAGCATAATTTGCTGAAACTGGAAGAAGTGGAACGGGTAGAAGACAAGCTACGCCGTCGTGACTTGGTCGTGGATGAAGAAACCATTTACCAGTTTTATGCCTCCAAAGTGCCGCCAGAAGTGGCGAGTCGCCGTAGTTTTGAAGACTGGCGTGCCACGGTAGAGCCACATGATCCACGTTATCTGTTTATTGATGATGATGCGCTGTGGCTGAATGATCGTCCAACCACACAACAGTTTCCGGATTATTTACGTAATGGTGAATTGCGTCTGGCGACCAGTTACCGTTTTGACCCAAGTCATGATGAAGATGGTGCAACGGTTAAAATCCCGCTGCAGGCTTTGCCGCAGGTCGATGAAAATATCTGGTCATGGGGGGTTCCAGGCTGGCGTCTGGAACTGATCGAAGCTTTATTAAAGACTTTGCCTAAAGATAAACGCCGTAGTCTGGTGCCGATTCCAGATACTGCGAAAAAGCTAGCAGCCCGTATTGATGCGGTAAATTTACGTGAGCATATTTTCAGTTTTCTGGCTTTCCAGTTGCGTGGCGAGCAGATTACAGAAAAAGATTTTAGTCTGGATCGGGTTGAGCAATATCTCTTGCCTTTGATCAAGGTGATAGATGAAAAAGGTCACGTGATTGAACAAGGCCGTGATCTGGCCGAGCTAAAAGCCCGTTGCCGTACTGAAACTCATAGCCCGGTGAAACAGTTAAAAGGTGAATTTAAAACCTTCCCGGAAAACTTTGTCTTTGAAGCATCGCAGAAAGTGACGGGTGTAGTCGTTAAGCAATATCAGGCACTGGTTCCTACCAAAGACTTTGCTGCACTGGAACAGAAAGATGAATCTGGTGTCGTGATTCAGACCTTTAATGATCAGGCTGAAGCCGTCAAACAGCATCGTGAAGGGATCATTCGGCTGGTGCATATGCAGCTCGGAGATCTGGTGCGTCAGCTGAAAAAACAGATTTCCAAACCGCTGGCACTGGCATATTCACCGCTTGGCGATAAGGCCCAACTGGAGCAAATGTTAGTTTATGCCACACTCTACCTGTCAATTAATGAGCTGCCTGTCAATATGCAAGAGTTCCAAAAGTTGGTAGAGGATGTAAAAAAATCTTTCCTGACTCATGGCCAGACTGCACTGAAAGAAATCACGGATATTTATATCCAGTGGCAGGAAATTCGTCGTAAATTACTGGTTTTAGACCCATCTATATTTGGAAAAAATATTGATGATATTGAGGATCAGCTTGATTTGATGAGTCTTTCTGACTTCGTTTATCGGAAACCTTCCGACGTATGGTCAGAATTTCCACGTTATTTGAAAGCCCTGATCTTGCGTTTAGAGCGCTTGCCAAATAACCTACAGAGGGATGATTCCGCCATTGACCAAATTGATCCGTGGATGGAAAAATTATTTAAGTTTAAAAATGACGCTCGCCTTAAAGAATTGTATTTTATGGTTGAGGAGTTAAGGATCTCATTGTTTTCTCAACCGATGAAAACGAAAACACCCATTTCTCCAACTCGCCTGCAAAAAGTATGGGAACGTCTTGGAATCAGTTAAGATATAGGTCATTTTGAGAAGGAGTTTTACATGGGCATCCGTATTACGGGTACTGGCTTGTTCCATCCGGAAGATGTCATTACCAATGAAGAGTTAGTTGAAAGTTTAAATGCTTATGTGGAACTGTATAATCACGAAAATGCAGATAAAATCGCTGCAGGCGAATTAGATGCGCGTCGTGGTTCTAGCGCAGAATTTATTGAAAAAGCGTCAGGCGTACAACGCCGTTATGTGTCAGAAAAAACTGGCATCCTCGATCCAAAACGTTTACGTCCAAATCTACGTGAACGTTCAGATGATGAAATTTCCCTTCAGGCAGAATGGGGCGTGATCGCAGCAAAACAGGCGATGGAAAATGCTGGTGTCACTGCTGAAGATATCGATGTTGTGATCCTGTCATGTTCAAATCTGCAACGTGCTTATCCTGCGGTTGCGATTGAAATCCAGACTGCTCTGGGTATTCAAGGTTATGCGTATGACATGAACGTCGCATGTTCAGCAGCAACTTTTGGTTTAAAACAGGCTGCCGATGCCATCAAAGCAGGTGCACGTCGTGTATTGCTGGTAAATGTCGAAATTACCTCTGCACATACCGATTTCCGTTCACGTGACTGTCACTTTATTTTTGGTGATGTCGCAACTGCATCGATCATTGAAGATACTGAAACTAAAACCGGTTTCGAGATTCTGGATACATCATTATTTACCCAGTTCTCAAACAATATCCGTAATAACTTCGGCTTCCTGAATACGTCTGAAAATGCGGATATCGACGACAAACGTTTCCGTCAGGATGGTCGTAAAGTATTTAAAGAAGTGTGTCCACTGGTTGCAAAAATGATTACTGCTCAACTTGAGAAAAATCATATTGCACCTACAGATGTAAAACGCTTCTGGTTGCACCAAGCCAATGCCAGCATGAATGAACTGATTCTAAAACTGGTAGTGGGTAAAGAAAATGCCAAACCAGGTCTGGTACCCATCATTCTGAATGAGTTTGCCAATACTTCTTCAGCAGGTGTCATCATTGCCTTACATCGTACTGCAAATGAAGTTGAAGACGGCGAATATGGCGTACTGTGTTCATTTGGTGCAGGCTATTCAGTGGGTTCAATCCTGGTACAAAAACGCGTGGCGTAAGCCGGGAGTATATTTTGCAGGTCAAGCATGACGCAGCATGGATCAGGCGCTTAAGTGCCTTATCCAAACTGTATTTCACGCCTACTTTTTTAGGGGCTGAAAATATTGATGCCAGTCGACCTGCAATGTATGTCGGTAATCATTCTATGTATGGCATCTTTGATGCGCCAATGTTGATTGATTACCTGTACAACCAACATCAAGTGGCTGTGGTCAGTATTGCTGATCATAGCCATTTTTATGTGCCGCTATGGCGTGAAGCAGTGAAGAAATTTGGTGCTATTGATGGCATACAGGACTATGTCCGCTCGGCCATGCAGCAAGGCTACTCGATTCTGGTCTTTCCGGGGGGTGGCCGTGAAGTGCTGAAACGGGAAGGTGAGCAGTATCAGCTGATTTGGAAAGAGCGTTATGGCTTCCTTAAGCTGGCTCAAGAGTTTCAATACGATATAGTCCCTTTTGCTGCACTCGGCGGTGATGAAATCTATGAGATTGGATTTGATGCCAATAAGATCATTCAACATAAGTATTTTCAAAAATTATTAAAAATTCCCCAACTCAATAAATTATTACGTCATGGTGACGTGATTCCTTCCTTACCTAAAAATCTGTTTCCCAAACGCTTGCCTTTTTATTTTCAGTTTATGCCGCGGCAGCCAATTCATCATGTGCAGCACGAGAATGATCTGATTGATTTTCGTGAGTATTTACAACACAAGATCTATCAGGGGCTAGAACTGTTGGCTGACAGACGTCGGCAAGATGAAGTCTAGGTCTTTTCATCATTCCTGCTTTGCTTTACATTGAGATCGAATCGTCTAAAAAATCACCATGCTTCAATTTCTGTAATAGAAAGGAAAAAGCGATTTTAAAGGATTGAAATTCAGTAGGTCTGTAACTCAATAGGGTTAAAACGAAGGGGGAAATATGGAACAGGAGTGTTTGTTACTGCCATTCAGACAGCTCGCTGAACAATGCCTCAGTATTTTTCCTGAGTTAAATCAGCTGTATCTGGATCAAATGGCGCTTATTGGTCATGTGAATGCCCAGAATTTGTTCAGGATTCATCAGGATGAGCATCGAATTGATCTGCTTAATGGCTTATTAAATATACAGCTATATACACCTCAAGATTTAAATCTGGAAAGTCCCCATGCCTTAGCAGAAATGCAGATTGATTCCAGGTTGGCTAAAGCAGAGGCTTTGGAAGAGTTTTTTTTTCAGGATATTTACTTTCTGACTGGCGATTTAAAGCCCCAGCATTCCCTGTTTTTACGTGATAAAGCCAAACAGCTCCGTCAACTTATTATTGATCAAGTCTATATATGGGTTAATGCGCCTGAACGAGTTGCTAATTGCTTAAAGCAGATGTCGCCTGTGCAGGCTGAAATCATCGACTCCTTTATGATTAAGGCTGAAGTTTATACTCAGCCTTGTATCAGTAATTGTCTTCAAAGTGGGCATGAGATTCCTGCGCATGTCTTAAAACAGCTACAGCAAATCTTTTCCTTGCAACATTTGCAGTCAGATGAGTTTCTATCGATTCAGTCAGTGATGGACAGTCTGGATGCATTCTGTTTCAGTGCGCCCGAGTTTCTGCACCCAGCGACTTTCCGGATTATCTCCTTATCCTTTGAAAACCGGTTCAATTTGCATGAGCTGAATGACCATATTGACGATATCCGTTTGCTGTATCGGCATGCCGAAGAGCAAAGTCATCTACTGGGCTTTGTACGGCTGATGAATCGTGATAGCTGGCATCGGAGTGATCTGCTATCCAAACGCAATTTTCTGGAAAATAATCCTTATTTATGGCAGAAAAAAGTCGCCAAACTTCCTTTATTTGACTGTCATCGGGTAGTGAACTGGTTATTTAAACAGCCTGCGGAAATTTTGGATTGGCTGAGCAGCAATATTCAACATAGCAGTGTGCGGGTGGCGGCAACAGCTTTAAGCTTTATCGATACGCATCATGTTCATCCGCAGATTGTTTTAGCTACCTTGCAATATTTTCAATATATCGCAGCACGTCTGTTTATTGATGATGTTCATCAATATGCTCTTCAGCATTGCTGGTTTGAGCATGAGCTGAATCGAACAGTTGTTCTCAAAGGGACGCGTCAGGCTATTGAGGATCATCGTATTGCGATTAGTCCATCGATTTTATATCTGGATGAATGGATCGGATTATTGCGGGATGTAGTGGCAATGGATGATCAGATAACTAAAAGGGTCTATGCCAACTTAAGCCGAGTGATGCAAGCTTATATGCAGCATCTGTATAAGATTACCTGTGATTTGCCTGAGGATGTGTTGGCTTATATTCGGCCTCAAACTCAGCAAGACCGTAATTTTTTATAACGTGCTACAACGTAACCAGATTCCATTTGTAGAGTTCAGGAAGCGTTTTTATTTACACGCCCGGCATGTGCGGGAATCCTGTTTTGACGGTTATATCCGCGATTATCTGCCGGAGTATTTTTCTACTCAAACAGAAGTGCCTAAGAATTTAAGCTGGACCAGTTTATTTATGCAGGCAGTTGCCTGGCATGAGCAGATTCAGAAGCAGGAAATTATTGCCAAGCTCAAAAAAGACTTTGCTTTAGCCAGCTGGAGGCCGCTGACACAGGCACATTTTCTACTGTATTTTAATTGGCGTTTTGAGGAGTTGAAAACACTAGAGCGGATTATTGAAGAGGCCAGAATATTCCGGAACTGTCTGGCTGCAAGTTATGCACAGCGTATAGTCGAAGGTGAATATGTGGCTTTTCGCATGTCACATCCTGCAATCAAATTACCTCTGATTTTAGGCTGTCAGTTGCAGAATGACCAAGTCATCTTTGACCAGCTTGAGTATCCAAATAATCAAAAAGCGGAAGTTGAATATATCAATATTGCCCAGCATTTTATTAACTGGTTAAACCTGCAGGCTTGACCGGATTCAGTGCTTTTCTATCCGTGAAGCTTAACTTTTCCGGCAAAAATCGTTAGGCTATAGCCGTTCTTTTACGGTATCTCTTTTATGAAACAGGAAACTGCACTTAAGCTCTTAAAAGCAGGGGAAAATGTCTTTTTAACCGGTTCTGCGGGTGCAGGGAAAACTTATACGCTCAATCAATATATCAATTATCTGAAAGCCCGTAAGGTGTCGGTCGCGATTACTGCATCGACTGGTATTGCAGCAACGCATATGAATGGCATGACCATACATACCTGGGCAGGAATTGGGATCAAAGACTTTTTGTCTGAAGAAGACCTGAAGCGGATGAAAGAGCGCAAATACCTGAAAGAACACTTGGAAAATGCTCAAGTCCTGATCATTGATGAAATTTCTATGCTGCATGCCAAGCAGCTCAATCTGGTCAATCAGGTACTGAAATATTTCAAGGAAAGTGATGAAGCTTTCGGTGGGATTCAGGTCATTGTCGCAGGGGACTTTTTCCAGTTGCCGCCCGTTGGAAAAAATGATGAACGTAACCGCGATAAATTCTGCTTTATGTCGGATGCCTGGGTTGAAGCCAAGTTTCGGGTTTGTTATCTGACCGAGCAGCATCGTCAGGGTAATGACTACCTGAATGATATTCTGAATGCCATTCGTGCGCAGGCCATTTCACCTGAACATCGTTCAGCACTACAGGCCACACGTCAGCAGAATATTGGCGATACCTATACACGTCTCTATACCCACAATATGGATGTCGACAGCATTAACTTTAAGCATCTGAATGAAATTGATCAGGATCCACGCCAGTTTGATGCGCAATGTGATGGCAATGAAAAACTGATAGAAACCTTAAAGTCTTCAGTCCGTGCACCCGAAGCCTTAACCCTGAAAAAACATGCCAAGGTCATGTTCGTGAAAAATAACTTTGATATGGGCTATATCAACGGCAGTCTGGGTGAAGTGATCGGCTTTGAAGATGATGATGAGCATGGCGTTTTGCCAAAGGTCAAACTGACAGACGGAACTACCCTGATTGTAGAACCTGAAACCTGGTCAGTGGATAATGAAGCAGGCAAAACCATTGCCAGTTTCCAGCAGATTCCACTACGTCTGGCTTGGGCGATTACCATTCATAAGTCTCAAGGCATGACACTAGAAGCTGCTGAAATTGATCTAAGCCATACTTTTGAAAAAGGTCAAGGTTATGTAGCACTTTCGCGTTTAAAAAGTTTAAATGGTCTACGCTTGAAAGGCTTTAATGAACAGGCTCTGGAACTGGATGGTCTTGCCATTAAGGCTGATCGCCGTTTTCAGGAACTGTCAGATGAAGCAGAAGCGAATTTTGAAAATGTAGATTTGACTGTACAGCATAAGGCCTTTATCCGTCATTGTGGTGGCACTTTGAACGAAGTCGAGATCCAGCGCAATGAGAAGAAAATTGCCAAAAATGGTGGTAAGCAAAACTACGCGACTGCAACCTTGGATGAAACCCGTGAATTGTTTGAAGAAGGTTATGAGATTTCCGATATTGCCACTGAACGTGGCTTGACACCTGCCACTATCATTAACCATCTGGGGCGTTTGCATAAGGAGCAAGGGCTGGATATCTCAGTGGCTCATCCGGGTGAAGAAGTCGTTGAGCAAGTCCGCAAGATTTATAAACGTCTAACCAAACGTCAAAACTCAGATCATTTTAATGATGATGGCAGTATTAAATTACGTCCGATCGTGGAACTGACCAGTCCGCGTATGGGTTATGATCAGGTGCGTTTGGCTTTGCTGTTTGTGGAATAAAATTTGGGTTTTTAAATTTTAGTATTTAACGTGAGCTTTTACTTTTGAAAGATCAAAAGTAACAAAAATCTTTTGTTGGATTGAAGGTACATCCTGTACCTCAATCCAACGAGCGACATCCATGTCGCTGATCATGTGATTTAATACTTTGCAGTTCATAATTTTAGAATATTAATTTTTAAGAATATTGCACAATCATGGTTAAAGGCTTATTGCGTTCCAATCAATAACGATAAAATCCCGGCTGCAATTAATGGCCCGACAGGGACACCACGAAGTACCGCGACACCTGCGACTGTACCAATTAATAGACCTGCAACGACATCAGGCTGACTCGACATCAGTTTCACCCCACGTCCACCAAGCCAGGCAACAAATAGACCGATTGCAATTGCTAGTAAAGATTTCCAGCTTAGGAAAGATTTAAGAATACTTTCACCGGGAATTTTCCCGCTAGCAATCGGAGCCAATACGCCAATGGTTAAAATAATGATCCCGATATTTAGGCCATGTTGCTGTACATAAGGTAAGAGTTCATTGAGAGGCGTGATTTTTAATACGATCAACACGGCCGCAGCAATAGTCACAGCAGTATTATGACTAAAAATACCGCAAGCCAGTAGAACTAGAAGAACAAGCAGATTCAAATCAAGTTGGGACATGAGGAGATAAAAAAATGAAAAGTCACAGGATTATAGGCTTTTTAGCCATTTAAAGGGAGAATGCTCTACAAGAAATGAATCTGGCTAGTTTTCAGTATAGAATGCGCCTATCGTTCGTATAAACAGGTTCAGACAGATGCTATTGGAAAAAATGTTGCAATCACAAGGTTTCGGCTCACGAAAACATTGTCAGCAACTGATTAAAAATGGTGCTGTTTCGATTCAGGGCGAACTCATCGATAACCCCAAGCATAAGCTGAATCTGCAAGATCTGACCTTTAGCGTCTATGGTCATGAATATCGCTATCGGGAAAAAGTATATATTGCGCTCAATAAGCCTCAAGATTATGAGTGTTCACATCAGGCTACCCATCATTTCAGTGTATTTGATCTGTTTGATGACACCTTGTTAAACCGTGGAATTCAATGTGTAGGTCGTCTCGATCAAGATACAACTGGACTGTTATTGCTGACCGATGATGGTCAGTTTCTACAAGCATTGACGCATCCCAAAAAACATGTGGCGAAAGTTTATCAGATGACTACTGCCGATCCCGTGACAGATGAACAGATTCAACAGCTTGAACAGGGTGTGGAATTGAGAAATGAAAAAGGCACCTTTGCTGCTACAGATATTGTTCGTCTGGATGACAATCGTCTGCAAATGACGATTCATCAAGGGGTTTATCATCAGGTGAAACGTATGCTGGCAGCTGTTGGCAATAAAGTGGAACAGCTGCATCGTGCCCAGATTGGTGCGTTGGCCTTGAATGAACTGGCAATAGGGGAATGGACCTATCTGGACGCAGAACAACTGGCACAGGCAAAATTCCGTACCGAATAAAGTCTGGGATCTATTTCAGGAAACAATGGAAAGTCACGAATTCATTGTCCTGAATAAATCCAAGTGACTCATAAAGTTTATGTGACTGATAATTGGTTTTTTGCGTTTCCAGGCTGATTCGAAGCGCATTTTCATGTCGGGCAAATAAAATAGCAGTATCAATCAGTTGCTTGGCTGCACCATGCCGGCGATAAGGCGGGCTAATATAGACATCGTCCAGCACATAATAGGTAGAACATGCGACTGAGGAAAATCTTAAATACAGCAGAATAAATCCGGTAAAAATATCATCCTTGGTGTTGATAAAAATGACAGTTTGACCATCTTCAAAACGCTGTTTCAAAAATTCGTAAGATAAATCCAGATTGGAAGAAGTACCATAAAATTGACGGTACTCATCAAATAAAACGGCCAGGTTAGGTAGATCTTCTGACTGGGCACGTCGCACGATCATCGGCTTACTCCATGTTAATTTTATTATTTATCATTAACATCAAGCATAGCGAAGTTTGAAAGGAGAGAAACTTAAGAATTGTTCGTAAATGCAACAATGTTAAATTTTGTCGCTTTCACCTAAAATAGCATTCAGTTCTTCAAATAAATCAAAATGATCATCATCCAGATTCATTTCCTGATGATCTGCTGGAATCGCTGTAGTACTTGGACTTGAAGTTTGTTCTGACTTTAGTTCACTCTGTTTCTGCTTGCGTAACTTGATCAACTGTTCCAGGTTGATATTCTGATTTTCAATCGAGAAGGGGATTGATTTGGTTAGAACCACCTGTTTAAAAAAAAGACGAACTGCCTGAGCCGGCGTAATCCCCAATTGTTTAAATACTGCAAATGCCTGTTTCTTTTCTTGGGAATCCAGGCGAATTTGATAAACTTCAGTTTTTCTCATAATATTTTCAAAGCTTTAAATTACTTAACTTTTCGCCTTATTCTAATCGATAACTTCGGGATTTCAATCCTCAAGTTGCCGTTTTTAGAAAATAATCTGTAATGACAAGAGATTTACAGTGTCAATTCAAGTTTAGAGCTAAATTGCATCTGCTTTTGGGTAACTGGATCCGTAAACTGAATGTGTTTGGCCAGTAGCTGTAACGGTGCAGAAAAATCATCATCCGCCTTATGGGAAACCTGCGGATAAAAAGGATCATTCTGGATCGGAATCCCCAAATGACTTAAGTGTACCCTTAACTGATGCTGCTTTCCTGTATGTGGTTTTAGCTCATATTTGCCCCATTGCTGATCATGTTGCAGCAATTGAATTTCGGTTTCGCTATTAGGTTCTCCTTCTACCACCTGCATGGTATAAAAGGGCTGGCCTTTCTCCATTTTCAACTTTGTGATGAGCGGAAAACTTAAATCATCACGATAAGCCGCAATCGCATGATAGGTTTTCTGTACCTGCCGAGTCGCAAACATTTGCTGATAAACGCCACGCGATTGCACACATTTTGAAATCAGCACCACACCTGCCGTTTCACGATCCAATCGATGAATCGGAGTAAGATGTTCATTTCCAGTTTGCTGTTTTAGGCGTACCAGCAAGGTTTCCTGTACATATTGTCCAGTAGGACTCATGGTTAGAAAATGCGGTTTATCCACCACCAGCAGATGCTCATTTTCAAACAGAATATGATGCTGAAAAGGAACATGCACTTCGTGTGCCAAAAAACGATAATAAAAACAATGAGTATTCGCTTGAAAAGAACTTTCGATGGTTAAGGCTTTGCCCTGAGCATCATAAACCAGACCATTATCGAAACGGGATTGCCATTCGCTCGACTCAATATGGGGAAATTGCGCGCACAGATAGGCATAGACTGTCTTGGGTGAATCAGCTGTCGCTTGCAGGAATACTTTACTTGCCGTAACCCCATTCAGCATGGGTGGGCTAAATTCAACAGTCGAAGTCATCACAACGTGGATCTATCTCTTGTTTGGAACGGATGCTGTGAAAAAATACAGTTTCTCACAGAGGTGAATAGGCTTTTAAAGCGTTGCGATGCTATCATAATTATTCTTTTTCATCATGTCGTGAGTAATATGCCCTATTCATTTAATTTCACTTTAAAACATGAAGATGACACCCAAAATCTGGCCAAAGTTCTGGCAAATAATTTTTCTTCGGGCGTTATATATCTGATTGGTGACTTGGGTGCGGGGAAAACCACGCTGACGCGTTATTACTTACAACAACTCGGTCATAAAGGCTCAGTAAAAAGTCCGACTTATACGCTGGTGGAACCGTATCAGGTGAATGGTCAGGATATCTTTCATTTTGATTTATATCGTCTCAATGACCCTTATGAACTTGAATTGATGGGAATCCGGGATTATTTAGAAACTCCCAATGCGCTATTTCTATTTGAATGGCCTTCTAAGGGGGGTGATGAAATCCCGCAAGCCGATTTAATTATTGAAATTTTAAAATCAGAAGATGAGCTGACCCGTACTGCAAGTCTGATTTCTTCTAATCTGGCATTACAGCAAGCTTTGGAGCGTGAATTCCCAAATGGTTGATGATTTAAGCATACGCCGTATCCGTGCACTTGATCCTGCGCTGGCGAACCAGATTGCCGCAGGTGAGGTGATTGAACGTCCTGCATCTGTGGTCAAGGAGTTGCTGGAAAACTCGATTGATGCAGGTGCGACCGAGCTGATCATCCGGGTGGAACAGGGCGGCAGTACGCTGATTGAAATCATTGATAATGGCCGAGGCATTCATTATGAGGATTTGCCACTAGCCGTGATGCGTCACGCGACCAGTAAGATTCAAACGGCTGAAGAGCTGCATGCGATTACCAGTTTGGGCTTTCGTGGTGAGGCGTTGGCCTCGATTGCTGCAGTGTCACGCCTGACTTTAACCAGTAGCCAGAATGAAGATGGCATTGGCTATCAGGTCGAAGTGAACGGTACGGCTTTTGATCATCAGGATATTCAACCGGTCGCAGCATCCAAAGGAACTCAGATCCGGGTGCAGGATTTATTCTTCAATGTCCCGGCGCGGCGCAAATTCCTGAAAAAGCCCGGCACTGAATTTGGACATATCGAAGAAATTGTTCGCCGTATGGCTTTAACGCATTTTGATATTCGCTTTGTATTGGAACATAACCAAACGATCAAGCTGAATTTGCCGGTTGCAGATAGTGGAGCTTTGCGTTTTCAACGTGTGCAACAATTACTTGGCCGTCAGTTTACTGAAAATGCTTACTGGATTGATGCAGACAGTATCAATATGCGTTTATCAGGCTGGCTCGGACATCCTTCGGATGCACGGGCTCAAGCCGATTTGCAGTATGTCTATGTGAATGGCCGGATCGTTAAAGATAAGACTATTTCGCACGCTTTGCGTATGGCTTATGATGGTATCCTGCATGGCCATCAGCATGCCGCTTATTTACTGTTTCTGGAAATCGATCCAGAAAGCATCGATGTCAATGTGCATCCAACCAAACATGAAATTCGTTTTCTGAACCAGCGTGAAGTACATGAATTTGTACGACATTATGCCAAGGAAACCCTAGCACAATTCCAGACTGCGAGCGCTGATCTGGCTGAGGCGATGAAACCTGAGTCTGAAGCTGTTGCGATAACACCTCAGCCGCGCTATCAAGAGCAGTTTAGCCTGCATCAGTCCGTAGCCACTCAACCGGTTATTCCAGTCACATCTCCGTATCGTCAGCATGAAGAAGAAGCTTCTGATGTGTTAACGGATTTCGAGTCATCAGGTCCACAAACTGTGCATTATGCGCAGGATTATAATAAGTCATATTCGGGTTCACAGCAGCTGAATAATGCCTTGAAAAGTTATCTCGCGCCTTTAAGAGAAACTGAACCGGAAACCAATACTTCAGCATCGGATGCATTGCAGTCACATTTACACAGTAAAGTGGATGAGCATCCTTTGGGGATTGCGATCGCCCAGCTGCATGGTATTTATATACTAGCGCAAAATACCGAAGGCTTAATCATCGTAGATATGCATGCGGCGCATGAGCGTATTCTGCTGCAACAGATGAAAATGGCTTGGGATAAACCGGAATTCTGGATATCCCAGCAATTGCTGATTCCTAAAGTGGTGAGCATTAGTCGTATGCAAGCCATGCGTGTTGACGAGCTTAAAGATCAACTTGCTCGTTTAGGTCTGGAAATTGACCAGTATGGTGATGAACAGGTCATTGTACGGGGTGTACCGGCCATTTTGCATAAAGCTGATTTTGATGCCTTGATCCCTGAATTACTGAATGATCTGGATCCGAATGATCAGGGGCAAGGGTTAATGCAGAAACGGGATCAGATTCTTGCGGGCATGGCCTGTCATGGTGCGGTACGTGCGCATCGCATGTTGAGTCTGTCAGAAATGAACGCTTTGCTGCGCCAGATGGAACAAACTGAATTTGCGAGCCAATGTAATCATGGTCGTCCAACCTGGCGAGCATTTCCATTGTCTCAACTTGATAAACTTTTCGCTCGAGGAGAGTAGCCTTACATGTCCAATCAACTGCCGGTCATCAATTTAATGGGACCAACTGCAAGCGGTAAAACTGCTTTGGCATGTGAACTATACGAGCAAGGTCATTTTGAGCTGATTTCTGTCGATTCTGCGCTAGTTTATCGGGAAATGGACATTGGTACAGCGAAACCTTCTAAAGAGGAATTAGAGCGCTATCCGCATCATCTGATTGATATTATTAGCCCGCTCGAAGTCTATTCTGCAGCAAACTTTGTCGAAGATGCTTGCCGTCTGATTGATGATATTCATGCGCGTGGTAAAACACCAATTTTGGTGGGTGGCACCATGCTGTATTTTAAGGCCTTACTTGAAGGCTTATCTGACAATTTGCCAAGTGCAGATTACGCAGTACGTGCCCAGATCGAAGAGAAAGCCGCTCGTGAAGGGTGGGAAGCGGTGTATGCTGAATTATGTCAGGTAGATCCCTTAGCAGGCCAGAAATTTAAAGTCAGTGATAAACAGAGAATTATCCGTGCATTAGAGGTTTTTAAGCTAACAGGTGAGCCGATTACAAAACTACAAGCAGAACAACCAAAAAATTTACCATATCGTTACAATTTCCATAATTATGCCTTAATGCCCGATCGGTTAGAATTGCACAAACGTATTGAAAAACGTCTTGAAATTATGTGGAAAAACGGATTTTTAAATGAAGTTAAAGGATTAATGGGAAAATACGATTTTGACGAAAATTTACCCTCAATGCGTTCAGTAGGTTACCGCCAAGCCATAGAATTCTTAAAAAAAGGTGACCTAAGTCATGAAAAACAACGGGAAATGGAGGATAAGGCTTTATTTGCGACACGACAACTTGCCAAACGTCAATATACCTGGTTGAGATCTTTGCAAGAAAAGCATAAATTTACAACATATTTTACGCTCGAGCAGGCCCAAGAAGACTTGCGAAACTGTCACGGATAAAGCAAAATTTGAGTACTATCTTTTTTATAATTTTTAATTGAAAAATAGAGATAGTTTTTTGCGCTGATTTTTAAATTTTTGGAGTTATAACATGTCTAAAGGTCAAACTTTACAAGATCCATTCTTGAATTCTCTCCGTAAGGAACGTATTCCAGTTTCTATCTTCCTGGTAAACGGTATCAAATTACAAGGTCACATCGAGTCTTTTGACCAATACGTTGTATTATTAAAAAATACAGTAAGCCAAATGGTTTACAAACACGCGATTTCTACAGTAGTACCTGCACGTAACCCTCGTCCAGCTGGTGCTCCTGCTGGTTCACAAGGTGCGGGCTTCGGTGGTCAAGGTGGCGCGGGTGGCTTCGGTGGTCAAGGCGCTGCTGGTGGCTTCGGTGGTCAAGGTGGCTTCGGCGGTCAAGGCGCTGGCTTCGGTGGTCAAGGCTTCGGCGGTCAAGGTGGCTTCGGTAGTCAAGGTGGCTTCGGCGGTCAAGGTGGCTTCGGTGGTCAAGGTGCTGGCTTTGGTGGTCAAGGCGCTGGTTTCGGTGGTCAAGGCGCTGGTTTTGATAACGATTCAAAATTTGAAGATTCTTCTGACGACGAAAACAATCGTTAATCGGATCTGAAATAAAAAAGCCTCTTAATAAGAGGCTTTTTTATTGCTTAAAGAATTGAGCCATTAAAAAACCAGCATTATGCTGGCTTTCTTTTCTTAAATTAACGAGCGCGTTTAGGATCTAGCTGAGGATCTTTGATTTCTACATAGGCATTGCTACGGGTTTCACGTAACCAGCTATCTAGCTCAGCATCAAACTGGCGTTCACCCAGGATCTGGCGTGCCATACGTTCCTGATATTCCTGAGTCATATCTTGCTGACGTGTATCGGTCACTTGCAGGATATGCCAGCCAAATTGTGACTGGAACGGTTCACTAATCTGACCCACTGGCGTACTTTTCATACGCTGTTCAAATTCAGGTACCATGACACCTGGGCTGACCCAGCCTAAACTTCCGCCATCACGCGCTGAACCTGTGTCATTAGAGAAAGTAGACGCCAATACTGCAAAATCTTCACCTTGCTTAAGACGCGTATATAAGCTATCAATCATCTGTTTAGCATTTTCTGGGCTAACCACTTCTGATGTTTGAATCAGAATATGACGGGTCTGGTACTGAGGAACCAATGCTTTCTGCTCACCACCTTTACGCTCTAAAAGTTTCAGGACATGCACGCCATCTGCCGCAGGAATCAGTTCAGATGTTTGACCCGCTTGCAAAGTAGAAACACGTGCAGCGAGTTCGCCTGGGATTTCTGATAAATTTCGCACGCCCATATCAGACGCATCTACTTTAATATCGCCAGTTGAATATTTTTTGCTGATCGCCTGAATATCATTACTGCTGCTTAAATCATTTCTTACTTGTGCTGCAACCTGCTGTGCATTTTCTCCAGTTATACGTAAATGCAGAACATGTACCTGGCTGCCTAACAAAGCTTGACCTTGCGGTGTATTCAGGAAGTTTTTCACATCCTGATCACTGATTTGAATACGTGAATTTACGGCTTGCTGGCGTAAACGGCTAAGTGCTAAATCCTCAGCAATACGGTTACGTAAAGAGGCATACGTATTCGGCGCGATAGCATCCAGTTTTTGCTGAAAAGCTTCTAAGCTAGGGGAGCCTGAATCACGTGCTACTTTAAGCACTGCTTCATTTAAAGATTTTTCATCTGGGCGGATATTGTAGCGTTTGACCTGTTCCAGTTGAGCCTGACGTACAATTAACTGTTCAAGTGCTTGTTGTTCAAGATAAGGTTGCGGGGGAACAGGCTTGTTTTGCTTTTGCAATTGGTGAGAAATTTCAGCAACGCTTTGTGCCAGATCACTACGCAGAATAGCGCTATTGTCGACAACAGCTACAACTTCATCTTTAGGTTGGGCAACAGCAAAAGTCGTCATCGCTGAAGAAAGACATAGCGCAAGTGCGGTCGCTTTAAAAATTTGTTTTAACTGTTTTGTCTTCATTAACGTTCTGTCCAAGTTTGATTGATATTGTTAAAACCTAGAATACGATTTTCTAGTAATGAGGTTAGCTTGTTGCTCAACCCGCCAAGACCTTTAAGCGTTACTTCAGCCATTACTGCACGTTTCGCTTTCACATCTGGGTCATTGATATCGTCTAGGTCATTGTAGTATGAGCGGCCATAGACAGATACTCCCCAACAGCATGACTCATAGTTTACGCCAAGTAAATATTCACGTGCGACACTATTATCCAGGTCAAATTGCGCATGGCCGACCAGACGCCAGTTATTGGCAATGGGCTGGATAAATGAGCCAACCACCTGATCATAACTTTCCTGGCGGTTTGGAATATCTTTACGATAGAAATAGCCTACGTTATACAGATTGCCCTGATCGCCCGTATAATAAACCTGTACATCACGCTGGGCATTGGAGCCATTCGACATCCAGCTAGAATTCAGGTTGACATGCACGTTTTTGTTTAACTGACTTTTAAGCTGAATAACTGGTCCAGTATGGCTTTCACGGTCAAATTCATCTGCTTCACGATCTAATGTGACACGGCGATCTTCAAAGAAGAAACTTTGTCCCACACTGGCGCGTAATCGCTCTAAACCTTCTTCATTAAATAAACTGTAACTAAGACCTAAAGAAGCGAAGTTATTGTCTTCTAAGCGGTCATTACCATAGAAGCGGCGTGCACTAAATAATTGGTCATAATTAATTGAGGCTACGACAGAGTCGAAGTTTGGCTGATTGCGCTGATTTTCATACGGTGAATAAGCGTAAAACAGGCGAGGCGTCAAGGTCTGTAAATAGCGACCATCTTTTTCAAAAATTAAACCGGTGTCCAGCGTAAATTGTGGCACTACGATAGAATGATTTTCACTTGATGAGCTGGTTTGATTATTATTAATACGATCAATAGTATCTTGATCATAGAAAGTATTGATATTGCGTAATGTTGCCTGAGGAATGAAGAATGACCAAGGGGTAAAGTGATTATAGCGTACCGAGAAATCATTATAGATGCGTGTACCACTTGGTTGATAGATGGCTTCATCACCGGTATCAATATTTTCGATATTTCTGATGTCTTTCTGGAAATAAGCTGTATCGTTATTAAATTCGTATTGTAAACCCAGTGGGTTACCGGTCTTATAATTCACCAAAAGCTGCGGCAAACGCGCATAAGGGCGGTCTTCATCCAGAACGGCAGGATCAAGCGTCTGGAAATCTTCAACTTTAAATTGAGCTTTTAAGCCGGGGATACCATTTTTATAATTAACTTCCCAAGCACGGCGCAAGTTCAGGTCTGTTTTTGAATCTGGGTTATTATCCAGATCGGCAAAAAAGTCCTTGTCTGATGCGTAATTATATTCAAGATTTGTTAAGAACTGATCGTTGATTTGCCAGTTATGCAGGAAGTGCAGGTCTTTACGGTCTTTATTGCTATAACTTTCATCAGATGGCAGGTAGCCACCCCAAATCCGGCCTTCACCATAGTTTTCTGTTAGATAACGAAACTCGCCATCCAGCATCGCACCACGGTCACTAATATAACGTGGCGTAATGGTCGCATCATATTGTGGTGCCAAATTGAGATAAACCGGCACACCTAATTCCAGGCCGCCATCATTGGTAAATCCGAAAGTTGGCGTCAGAATCCCAGTGGTACGGCGATCATCGATTGGGAAGTTAAAATAAGGAACAGCGAGTACCGGAACATCTTTCACATAGAGCTTGGTATTACGGGTTTCACCGCGACCGGTTTCCTGATTCAGCTTGATTTGATCTGCCTGAATTTTCCAGGTCGGTTTCTGTTCAGGTGGACAGGTGGAATAGGTGGCATTTTCCAGTTCAAGCGTATCGTCAGAGGTTTTGGCAATCTTTTCAGCACGACCATGCGCATGCTGTTCTTCGGCAATGAAGAAACTGTTGTTTAAGTCACCTTGCTGGGTTTTCAGGTTGTAATTGATATCATCGCTTTGCGAAATCAAGCCACCTTGAGCCAATTGGACTTGACCTTCTGCCTTAGCATAAGTTTGAGTCTGATCAATCGTCACGCGTTCCGCACGAATCTGGCGACCTTCCTGATCAATGACCACATTGCCTTCTAAGTAGGAATCACCGGCCGGATTATAATGACCATAGTCTGCAGTAATGGTTGAAGTTGCCTGTTCAGGGTCAATCGTCGGTGCATCAGGTGCAATAGGAGTGACCCAGGCACCTTCACAATAGGCTGAACTGAGATATTTACCTTGACGCTGCTGTGCTTCTGGTGAAGATTTATCCACATAATATTGTGAGAAGAATGCTTCACCGGGATAGGTCTCATTAATGCGCTGTTTGAGTTGTTCCGCATTTACATTGGATGAGTCATTTGATGCAGCATAGCTTGAGACCGAGCTACTACATAAAAGGGTTAAGATCGCAGTCGCTAGAGGGTTTATTTTAAAGTGATGCTTCATTTGTCTCATTAACCAATCATGCTTTTATCGCAATTAATTATTGTCGCATCATAGAGAAAAAGTTGATAAGTAGCTACACTTAGCACTTTAAAAACTCAGCCTGTACTAGAATTTATTGCAAATGAATACTCAACGCGAACAATTGATACAATCTTGGATTGCTTCTGTACTCGGTTCAGATCAATTTGAAACACATTTTTTAGCAGGCGATGCAAGTTTTCGTCGTTATGCACGAATCAAACTGAATAATAAAACATTTATGCTCATGGATGCACCACCAGAAAAAGAAGATTGTGTGCCTTTTGTGACGATTGATGAATTTTTTGATGCCCATGGCGTACGTGTTCCACACATTGTGGCCAAAGACCTGGAAAATGGCTTTTTGCTGCTCGAAGATTTTGGTGATGTGCTGTTATCAAATCTGCTAAATGATCAGACAGTTGATGCCTATTATGAGCAAAGTTTTAAACAGCTGATTCAGCTGCAGTCCATTCCTGGAGAAGGTCAGTTTCCTGCTTATTCTTATGAGAAGCTTATTTCTGAAATGGAGCTGCTGACTGACTGGATGCTGCCTGCTCTAAAAATTCAGCCAACAGAATCAGAGTCCGCTCTGATCAAGCGCACATTTGCGATACTGGCGAATGCTGCTTTGGCACAACCACAAGTCATTGTGCATCGTGATTTCCATAGCCGTAACCTGATGAAAATCGAAAATGAAACCGAACTGGGTGTGATTGATTTTCAGGATGCAGTAATCGGTGCTGATACCTATGACCTGATTTCGATTACCCGTGATGCCTATGTGCAGTGGAATGCAGATCGGGTGTATCGCTGGTTTAAAGTGTTCTATGACCTGTTACCAGCAGCGGCAAAACAGGACCGTGATTTCGAACAGTTCAAAAAAGATGCGGATATGATGGCCATTCAGCGCCATATCAAGATTTTAGGTATTTTTGTCCGCTTGTTTGAGCGAGATGGTAAATCTGGCTATCTAAAAGACCTGCCACGTGTGATGTGGTATCTGCTGGAAGAAACCAAAGACTATCCTGAATTACAGCCATTTATGCAGTTCATTCATGAAAAAGTGATGCCAGCTTTTGAAGCAAAATATGGTTCATACGAGGTAGCGGCCTAAATGAAAGCGATGATTCTCGCGGCTGGCTTGGGCAACCGCATGCGTCCTTTAACTTTGCATACCCCAAAACCTTTACTAGAAGTGGGTGGTAAGCCGCTAATTGTCTGGCATATTGAAAAACTGGCTGCGATGGGCGTGAATGAAGTTGTCATTAATACGGCTTGGTTAGGTGAAAAACTGGCTCAGGCGTTGGGTGATGGTTCACAGTTTGGTGTCAAGATTTTATGGTCACATGAAGGTGAAGGTCTGGAAACAGCCGGTGGCATTATTAATGCTTTACCACTGCTTGGTGATGAGCCTTTCATTTTGGTCAATGGCGATGTCTGGACGACTATGGACTTTGCACCTTTATTGAATGTTGAGCTGGGTGAAAATCTGGCACATCTGGTATTGGTACAAAATCCGGAACAGCATCCAAACGGTGATTTCACACTTGCAGACGGCAAGGCTTATACCTTTGATCAGCAGATCAGTGGTGAAAACCTGACGTTTAGCGGTGTATCCGTACTTGATCCGAAAATGTTTGCAGGCTTAGAGGCTGGAAAGCGTCCTTTGGCACCATTATTAAAAGCAGCAATGCTGGAAAATAAGATTGCTGCCTCTAAATTGACAGGCATTTGGGTAGATGTAGGAACGCCTGAGCGTTTGAATGCACTGGATTCAATGATCCGTGAAGGGAAGTCTGCTTAAGTGAATATTCACTAAGCACTCCCTACTGTGCCAATATAGAGAAAACGGTATACTTCCACTTAACTTTTTCGAGCGTTGATTGTTTATGCACACGTTTTTTCAAGAACTAAAGCAGGGTAGCCAGGCTTTAGGTTTAGAGCTGTCGGATGAAGCTTTAAATTTATTACTCAAGTACCAGGATGCTTTGGTACTGTGGAATAAAGCATACAATTTGACTGCAATCCGTGATCCTAAGGAAATGCTAGTTAAGCATCTGCTTGACAGTCTAAGCATTCTAAAGGATTTGCCTGCAGGTCGTTTGCTCGACATTGGGACTGGTGGTGGTATGCCGGGCATGATCATTGCTTTATGTCAGCCTGAGCGTGATTGCGTACTACTGGATTCAAATGGTAAAAAAATTCGTTTCCTCAAGCAGTTTATTGCAGACCTAAAATTAAAAAATGTCATTGCAGTACAAACCCGTGTGGAAAATGAAGACAGTATCAATGAGCTGGGTCAGTTTGATGTGATTACCAGTCGTGCATTTGCTTCATTGACAGATTTTGTGAATGCGTCTAAACCGTATATGCATGAGCAGAGTATTATTGCTTCCATGAAAGGTTTGATTCCTGAAGAGGAAGTGGCAGCATTAAAAGATGAATTTAGCTGTCAGATTATTGAACTGAAGGTTCCGCGCTTGGACGAACAACGTCATTTACTTCTATTAAAACGTATTTAAAATTTTTGAAGGATCGGGGTCAACATGGCACAAATTATTGCGATTGCCAACCAGAAAGGTGGTGTCGGTAAAACCACAACCGCAGTAAATTTGGCGGCATCTCTCGCTGTGCTAAAAAAACGCGTTTTGCTTGTGGATATGGATTCTCAGGGAAATGCGACCATGGGGTCGGGGATTCAGAAAAATGACCTGCTGTATTCAGTGACTGATGTATTGCTGGGTGAAGTGCCGATTGAAACTGCGATCACCAAGGCTGAAGTTGGATACAAGGTTTTAGGGGCAAACCGTGACCTGGCTGGTGTGGAGCTGGCGATTGCTGAGCAAAAAGGCCGTGAATTTATTTTGCGTGAAGCTTTGCAGGAAATTGAATCCTCATTCGACTATATCATTGTTGATTGTGCACCAAGCTTAAGCTTGATTACCGTGAATGCACTGGCAGCAGTGGATGGCGTGATTATTCCGATGCAATGCGAATATTATGCTCTCGAAGGCCTGGCTGATCTGACACAAACCATTGACCGCATTCAGCAAGCACTTAATCCAGACCTGCAGATCGTGGGTGTATTGCGTACCATGTATGATGCTCGAAATGCCTTGACCCGTGATGTTTCAGAAGAGTTAGAGCAATATTTTGGTAAAAAACTTTATGAAACCGTGATTCCACGTAATATCCGTCTAGCTGAAGCGCCGGCACATGGTCTACCGGTTATTTATTTTGAAAAAAGTTCAAAGGGTGCAGTTGCTTACTTAAATCTGGCAGCTGAAGTATTAAAGAAAAGCAAAGTGAAAAAAGGAAGTAAAGCATGACCGTCAAGAAACGTGGACTCGCCAAAGGTCGTGGTTTAGATGCCTTGCTGGGATCAATTCAAAAAGAAAAATTACAACTCGAAGCACAAGGTCTTGATCATGGTCAGTTGAAACAGATTGATGTCAATCTGCTGAAACGTGGTGAATATCAGCCACGTCGTTATATCAATGAGCAGGATCTGCAGGAACTGGCCGCATCGATTGAGAAGCATGGCATCATGCAGCCAATCGTGATCCGTCCGGTCGATGATGAACGCTATCCATACGAGATTATTGCCGGTGAGCGTCGCTGGCGTGCGGCACAGTTAGCAGGTCTGACTGAAGTTCCTGCGATTGTGCGTGAGCTGAATGATCAGGTCGCAATTGCATTAGCTTTAATCGAAAACATTCAGCGTCAGGACCTGAACCCGATTGATCAGGCGATGGCTTTGCAGCGTTTCCATGACGAGTTTGGTTTAAGCCATCAGGAAATTGCCGATACCGTCGGTAAGGCACGTACTACAGTAAGTAATCTACTGCGTCTGCTAACTCTGGCTGAAGAAGTAAAAGACTTTATGCAGCAGGGCCTGCTGGATATGGGACATGCACGTGCCATCCTGACTTTGAAGGCTAAAGATCAGCTTAAAGTTGCTGAGATGGTCATTGAAAAGAGTCTGTCAGTACGCCAAACCGAACAGTTGGTACGCGACTACAATGCACCGAAAACAGAAAAACCAAAAGCAGCGATTGCGCCAGACATTCAGCAGTTGACTCAGCGCCTGTCTGAGCGCTTTAGTGCGGATGTTAAAATTGACTACAACAAGCAAGGGAAAGGCAAGCTGGTCATTAGCTATCATTCTTTAGAAGAGCTGGACGGGATTCTTTCGATCCTGGGCGATGAATAATTAATTTAAAATTTGTTTTTATTGGGGAATAAATCAGATGTGGGAATTGGTTAAAGCAGGCGGCTGGTTGATGCTGCCGCTGGTATTGTGTTCGATATTTATGCTAGCGATCTCGGTCGAGCGCTTCATTCGTTTAAAAAAGAGTCTGGTACTGCCCAACTCACTTCTGATGGGTCCTGCACAAAATGCAGACCAAGCTATGCAAAAGCTGCAACAAAGTTCAGCTTTGAAAAACAGTACTTTGGGTCGTGTATTTACTGCTGGTTTTGAAGCGTGTCACCAGTCTGAGCAATATGCTCGTGCCCAGATGGAAGTGGCAGCTTCACAGGAAATTGGCTATCTGGAAAAGAATATTAATTTTCTGGGTACTTTGAGTGCAGTAGCACCTCTACTCGGTTTGCTCGGTACAGTGATTGGAATTATTGAATCATTTTTAATGATTGATGTCGGTACTAATAGTGACCCAGTATTAATGATGCCGGGTATTTCCAAAGCACTGATCACGACAGCAGCGGGTATGCTGATTGCTATTCCTGCTTTATTTGCACATCGTTATTTCCAGCGTCTGGTTCAGGAATATGTAGCGGAACTTGAGCAGCAAGCAACGTTATTTCATGCCAACCTGTTCTATTTAAATGCTTCAGATGATGTAGAAGAACGCATCAAGAAAGCAAGCTAGGAGCAGGGGCATGAAATTTAAACGTAACCAGGTGGAAGATGTACATATCAATCTGACGCCCATGATTGATTGCCTGCTATTTATTTTGGTCTTTCTGCTGCTTTCAACCACGTTTAACCAGATGAGCCGAATGAACCTGACGCTTCCAGATGCGCAAGGTGTACCGCCCAAGAATTTTGATCAGAAAATTGAAGTGATTGTGGATTCCAATGGCCACTATGCCGTGAATGGTCAGTCTATTGCCAGTAAAGATGCAGCAGATTTAAATACGGCAATTAAACAGATTTCGAATGAACGTCGTGATTTAATGTTTGTCATTGCCGCTGATGCAAAAGCGACACATCAGGATGTTATTCGTGTCATGGACGTTGCAGGGCAACTTGGCTTTGTTAATGTCAACATCAGTACGAAAGTACCAACTCGAGGTTATTAGTGAAGCACGATTTTAAGGTCTATCTTCGCCTTTTAAGCTATTTAAAACCATTTTGGGGCACAGCCTTAATTGTCCTGCTTGGTTTCTCTATGAATGCGGCGACAGAAGTTTCTGTGGCCAAATTACTGGAATATATCATTGAGGCGATACAAAACAGAGACCAGGGTTTCACCTTACTTTTCCCATTCTTAGTGGTAGTACTGATGTTCTTCCGGGGGCTAGGCCTATTCCTCGGTGGGTATTATACGGCGGTCATCTCCCGTAATCTGGTATTTAATATTCGTCAGGAAGTCTTTGCCAAAATATTGCGTTTGCCTGCGCAATATTTTCTGGACAATACCAGCGGTCATATTACGGCCAAAATTATGTATAACGTTGAGCAGCTCACCGCAGCCTCAACTGAAGCACTTAGAACGATCATTCAGCAAGGTCTGATCACAATTGCCTTATTGGGATATCTTTTATATACCAACTGGCGTTTAACCATGTGTATTCTGATCTTTGGACCCGTGATTGGTTTTGTGATCAGTAAAGCTTCAAAACGGATGCGCAAGCTATCACAACAGGTTCAGGACACTATGGGTGATGTGAACCATGTTGTTCAGGAAACGGTAAATGCCAATCTGATTGTCAAAGGTTTTGGTGGTCAGATTTATGAGCAGGAACGCTTTAAACAGAATTCTTTGGAAAATCTACGCCGTGGCTTGAAAATGGTGGCAGTACAGCAGCTGAACAGTCCAGTGGTACAGCTGATCATGTCAGTTTCACTCAGTATCGTGATGTATATTGCATTGCGCCCACAAATTTTGGGAGATACGACTGCGGGTGAATTTGTTGCTTATATTACAGCTGCTGGCATGTTGGCGCGACCAATCAAGACATTAACTGATGTGAATGAAAAAATTCAGCGTGGTATGGCGGCCGCACATTCTGTGTTTGAATTGCTAGATATGCCTGAAGAGCATAATACCGGCAAACTCAATGATGCCTTAAAAGGCAACATTCAATTTAAAGATGTCAATCTGGTTTATGGTGATGGTCACCATGCGATTCATGACTTTAACCTAGAAGTGAAAGCGGGCGAGACTGTAGCATTGGTTGGGCGTTCAGGAGCAGGTAAAACCTCGCTGGTGAATCTGTTGGTACGTTATCAGGAAACTTCATCCGGGCAAATTTTACTGGATCAAAAACCGATTACTGATTATGAGTTGACTGCTTTACGTACCCAGATCGCGATGGTAAACCAGCAGGTAGTGCTGTTTAACCGTACTGTTCGTGAAAATATTGCTTATGGCCAGCTAGAAAATGCGAGTGATGAAGAAATCATTGCAGCGGCAAAAGCTGCCTATGCACATGATTTCATTATGGCCTTGCCACAAGGTTATGATACGCCACTAGGTGCTCAAGGTCTGAATCTGTCAGGTGGTCAGCGTCAGCGTATTGCGATCGCCCGTGCTATTCTGAAAAATGCACCGATTCTGATTCTGGATGAAGCGACCAGTGCGCTGGATAATGAATCTGAATACTTTATTCAGCGTGCCTTTGATCAGGCGATGCGAGATCGGACTACGATTGTGATTGCCCACCGTCTATCAACAATTGAAAATGCCGACCGCATTGTAGTAATGGATCAAGGTCGTATTATAGAGCAGGGTAATCATGCTGAGCTGATTGCACGTCAAGGTGCTTATTATCAGCTGCACCAACGTAATTTCGAGGAACATTAAGTCATGGCTTTGGCACAGATCATTCAGGATGCTTGGAATACACAGGCAAAGTGGCTGGTTGTGCTGCGTCCTTTGTCCTGGCTTTACCGCTTGGGTTTTGTCAGTAACCACTGGCTTTACCGTAAAGGGATTAAAAAAAGCTATACCGCACCTATTCCAGTAATGGTGATTGGAAATATTACCGTAGGTGGGAGTGGTAAAACACCTTTACTGATTCATCTGGTGGATTACCTCACTGAAAAAGGCCTACGGATTGGTGTAATCAGTCGAGGTTATGGTGGTAAAGGTCCTTTTCCTGCTTATGTAGATTTAAATACCTTGCCTGAAGTGGTAGGTGATGAACCAGCCTTAATTGTCCAAGCGACTGGTGTGCCGATGGCTGTAGGGCCAAATCGTCAAAAGAGCATTGAGCTTCTGCTAGAAAAGCATGCACTGGATTTAATTATTTGTGATGACGGTTTGCAGCACTGGGCTTTAAATCGTCAGATTGAATGGATTGTGCTGGATAATAACCGAGGCTTGGGCAACCAGAAACTTTTACCAGAAGGTTATCTGCGTGAACCCGTTACCCGGTTGGAAAAAGGTACCGTGATTGAACATGCAGCAAATCCAGTTTCGCCTTTGCATATGCATCTTGCAGCCTCTCAGCCGTATTTATTAAATCAGGATGTTATCAAAAGCTTTGATCCAACTGCGGCTTTCTATGCAGTAGTCGGCATCGGTTTTCCACAGCGTTTTTATCAAACACTAGAACATCTGGGGCTGCAGCAATTTCAGTGTCATGAATTTCCAGATCATCATGATTATGAAATTGAAGATCTGCAATTCGATGACAATAGTCCGATCATTACTACTGAAAAAGATGCAGTTAAAATTATGGCATTACTCAAACAGTATCCAGATTATCAGCGGGATATCTGGGTGGTGCCGGTCGATGCAGTCTTGTCACCTGCCTGTTATACAATATTGCAGCAGCAATTAGAGCAACAGGGTATTTCTATTTCCTAAGGTTTATTTACGATGAAACATATAGTTATTCCTGCACGCTTCTCCAGTTCACGTTTGCCGGGTAAACCTTTGCTGGAAATCCATGGTCGTCCGATGATTCTGCGTGTCGTGGATCAGGCCAAAAAAGTACAGGGCTTTGATGACCTGTGTGTGGCAACAGATGATGAACGTATTGCCGAAGTTTGCCGTGCTGAAGGTGTTGATGTGGTCCTGACTTCAGCAGATCATCCATCAGGTACCGATCGTCTAAGCGAGGTAGCTCGAATCAAGGGCTGGGCGAGTGATGACATTATTGTGAATGTACAGGGTGATGAACCTTTATTGCCAGCTCAGTTAGTTAAACAGGTCGCGCAACTCTTAGAAGATCAACCGGCTTGCTCAATGTCGACTCTGTGTGAGCCAATTCATCATTTAGAGGAATTCAAGCGTGACAGCATTGTTAAGGTTGTGATGTCTAAGCACAATCAGGCATTGTATTTTAGTCGTGCTACGATTCCTTATGACCGTGATGGTGCCAAGCTGGCTGAACAGAAACTGCATGATCAGGCTTATCGCCATTTGGGCTTATATGCTTACCGCGTGAAACTATTACAGGAATATGTGACTTGGGAAATGGGTGTGCTGGAAAAACTGGAATCTTTAGAACAGTTACGTGTCCTGGAAAATGGTCACCGTATTGCCATTGCTGTGGCAGAAGCCAATTTACCGCCAGGTGTCGATACGCAGGAAGATCTGGATCGCTTGAACCAGATGGATCCATCTTCTTTTGCTTAATTTGAGAATTCTCCATGCCGCTTGATGTCAATGCACAGATTTATCCATGGCAGCAACAGGTTTGGGAAACGCTAACCGGGCGTTTTCCTAAGCTTGGGCATGGTTTATTGTTCTATGGAAAAAAAGGCTGTGGTAAAGAAGCCTTTGCCCAGCAGTTTCTGGCCTGGGTTTTATGCCTGAACCGTCAGCCTAAGGGGCCATGCGGTGAGTGTGGCAGTTGTCAGTGGCTGAAAGCGGATACCCATCCGAATTACGTCTATATCGGCACTGATGAAGACAATAAAAAACAGAATGCCAAAATTAAAATTGAAAAGATCCGTGATCTTCTGCCTTTTGTACAGCAGACCGTCGATGGCTGGCGTGTCATTGTCATTGAACCCGCTGAAGCATTAAATATTGCTTCTTCTAATGCCTTGCTGAAAACTCTGGAAGAACCGGGTGAAAATATTGTCATTATTCTGCTTGCGGATCATTATCTGAAATTGCCTGCAACTATTCGCAGCCGTTTACAGCATTTTGCTTTAGACCGGATTTCATCAGCGCAATTTAGTGAATATGTAGAGGCGCAGTTACCTGAAGCAGGTTCGAGCCAGCAGCAGCTATTAATGAATTTATCCAATCAGATGCCTTTGCAAGCGATTGAGGTTGCACAAAGTTCCTGGTTGCCATTACGTCAGGAATTCATGGAAGACTGGAAAAAACTGGTCATTCAAAAAAATATGCCAATGGCAATTGCGACCAAATGGAATAAAAGCCTGAGTTTTGGTGAATTTGGTCAAATGTTTGAATACTTGTTGTCCGATTTAATTTGTGTCAAGCTAAATCAGGCCGTAAAAAACATTGATCTGGACTTTAATGTATTGGCCGAACAATATTCATTGGAAACACTTTTTAAAATTTATGAGGATTTTCAGCGAGCCAAACAATATCTTGAGCAGAACGTACAAAGTAATCTGGTGCTCGATGAATTGTGTATCAAGCTGATGAATCTTTAGTTTAAGGGGAAAACAAGATGCAACCACGTATGGGCGGTATTATTCAGGCTAATATTCCGGATATTGAAACGTTATTTGCCAGTTATATGCCATATGTTGTAGGTGGTGGACTTTTTATTCCTTCCAAGCAGCCAGTAAAATTAGGTGAAGAAGTTTTTGTTTTGACGACTTTACCTGAACAGACGCAGAAAATTCCATTAACCGGAAAAGTAATCTGGATATCTCAAAAGCAGAATGGCATCAAGCCACAAGGTTTTGGGATTCAGCTCACCGGTGAAAAAGGCGTTTTCTTCAAAAATGAAGCAGATCGTCTGGTTGCGGGTCTTAAATCTGATGGACGTAAAAGTTACACTATGTAGTTAATTTACCTTTGGTAGGAACTCATTGTGTTTGTAGATACTCATTGCCATTTAACGCTGCTTGATTTAACACCTTATAACGGTGATCTGGATCAGGCGCTCGCTCAGGCCCGTGAAGCAGGCGTATCCAAGTTTATGAGTATCTCGGTGGATCTGGATGATCATATCGAGTTGGCTAAAATCGCGGCCCGTCATCCTGATGTCGGTTATACCGTCGGTGTACATCCTTGCGAAGATGCGGCAACGATGGCGCGTGCGACTACTGAATATCTGGTTGAACTGGCACAGCCAGAAAAAGTCTGGGCGCTGGGTGAAACGGGGCTCGATTATTATCACAGCACCGATTTTATTGCCGAGCAAAAAGACTGTTTTGCCCGTCATATCCATGCCTCACAAATTGTGAAAAAACCTGTCGTCGTGCATACCCGTTCTGCCAAGCACGATACTGTTGATATTATCCGTGCAGAGAAATCTACCCATGGCATTTTGCACTGTTTTACCGAAGACTGGGAAACCGCTAAAGCTGTTTTAGACTGCGGTTACTATGTGTCTTTCTCCGGTATTGTTTCTTTTAAAAATGCCCAGGATTTGCGTGACGTGGCCAAACAGGTTCCACTTGATCGGGTTTTAATCGAAACGGATAGTCCTTACCTTGCTCCAATGCCATATCGTGGCAAATCTAATGAACCAAAATACGTTCCTTATGTAGCCAAAGCGCTTTGCGATGTATATGATAAGTCGCTAGAAGAAATGGCTTATATCACAAAGCAGAACTTTGAGAATCTTCTGAATTCAAAGTAAGTAAAGTTAGATAAGAGTACAAGAGAGTTATAGGGTGAAGATGGATCGTCAGGCTCAGTTTCGAGCAAGAGAAACCTTGATTTTTCAAGTTGCAGAACAGTTACTGCTAGGAAATGGTGAAGCAGGGATGACCCTGGATGCACTGGCAGCAGAACTGGATCTGGCCAAAGGCACTCTTTATAAGCATTTCCAGAGTAAAGATGAATTGTACATATTGCTGATTATCCGTAATGAGCGCATGTTGCTGGAAATGATCCAGGATAGTGATAAGGCTTTTCCTGAACATCTGGCATTCTTTATGTTGCATCATCTGCATCACCCTGAACGTACTGTCCTTTTTCATCAGATTGAAGAACGTCTTTCTACAACAGGTGTTGGAATTCAGCACCTGTTTAGCGAACTTTATCAGGTGCGCAAACAGCGCTTACGTTTGATTATCCGTATGACTGAAAGCTATTTGGCTTCAATCAATAGCAGCATGTCGGTGCGTGATTATCTGGCCTCAATTTGGTCGATGACCCATGGTGCAGCTGCGATTCTGAACTCCAGTTTTTATCAGCGCTATCTCGGTTCACGCGATACCTTGCGCGTTGCCCTTATTGATCAAGCTTTAGCTTTACCGAAACAGGTCCATCCTGCCGAGCAGTTCGCCTAAGAGTTGCCTATGATCAGATCACATCACGCCTCCATTCGTGGATTCACTCTAATCGAAGTGATGGTGGTGATTGTGATTATGAGTATTATGGCATCACTAGTTGTATTGAATATTGGTGGAGTAGATCAGCGCAAGGCAATGCAGGCACGAGAAGTCCTGTTACTGGATTTGCAAAGAATCTTGCGGGAAGCTAATGATCAATCCCGTATTCTTGCGCTTGATGTTCAGGCTGCCACTGATGTTTCACCATTTCGCTACGGGATCGTGGAATATCGTTCACCTAATCAGGCAGAATCGACTTTAAATCAGCAGAAATGGCAAAATTATGTGGAGTTTAATCTGCGCAGTTTACCGGAGCAGGTCTCTTTCCGGATTCAGTCTTTAGAGCAGCGTTATAATAATGCCCAAAATCGGGATCTTACTGAAGCCAATGCACCCAAGCTGATCTGGTTAGGCAATGGTGAAGTTAAACCGGTCAGAATTCAGTTCTATCTGGAAGATCGTGAAGTAGGCAATCCGATTGAAATTGATCACTTGGGTAAAGTCCATGAAAGCTAGGGTTTTCAAGCAGAGTGCCGGAGCTGATGTAATCAAGCCATTTAAGTCAAATGCTGATCGTGCGCAATCCGAGTATAGCTCTTCGTCTTGCGCAGCGGTGAAACAGCGTTTCACTCATCGCGGCTCCTCAAGCACAGCTTTCGGACTTTTTTGCGCGATAATGCCGCTCAGGTCGAGGATTACTCGACTTAATCGTGCCTCAGGATTTACCTTGCTGGAAGTGATGGTCGCGCTGGCGATCTTTGCCACAGCAGCCATGACCCTGACTAAAGTTGCTATGCAATATACCCAATCGACTTCGAATGCCATTTTGAGAACCCAAGCCCAGTTTGTTGCCTTGAATGAAGCGGCACTGATGGAAATTAATCAGCAGTGGCTTACTGGTACAGAATCTAAACAACTCACTCAACAGGGCGAAACCTGGCAAATTGATAAGCGCAGTGAACCCACTGTAAGTCCTAATGTACAACGCATTGAATTACAGGTGAGTCTGGTCAACACTGAAACCGGTCAGGCAGAAAATGGAATTAGCAGCTTGATGTTCTTTAATCACCGGATGAATGAAGCGCCATGAAGTCTAAGGGATTTACGCTGGTCGAACTACTGGTTGCTATTGCTATTTTCGCCGTACTCTCTGCTCTAGGCTGGAAAGTATTTGATTATATTGTACAAACCAAAGACCGTAATGCAGTGCATGAACAGCGCTTAAGTCAGTTGCAAGATACTTATCAGCAGATCTTGCGTGATACGGTGCAGGCGGTGCCTTTAACGGCCAATATTAATGGTGATATTCAGCCGGCACTGGTTTTGCAAAACGGACGTTTTAACTTTAGTAAGACTGGAGTCACCGATCCTCTGGAAGAGGGGATTTCTCCAGATGAACGGGTTGAATATCAGTACCGGGCAGATGAACAAAAACTCTATCGCCTGAAATACCGGAATTTAAACCAGACCGGGCGTGATCAACCTGAATCCAGTGTGTTGTTGTCCGAGGTTGAGCAGTTTCAGATCGTAGTACTTAATCCAAATGAAATGACCCAATGGCCAGACTCATCTTTTGATTTAAATCAGATTGAGCAAAAACAGCGTTTACCCAAAGGCATTAAAATTAACTTAATGGTTAATGGGGTCAGTTATGAGTGGATTTTCAGTTTATTGAATACAGATTTCCTGCTTGAAACCCAAAAGTTAACCTGACAAAGAATAATAAAATGCAGATGAACAAAGCAATGATGATCAAACAGCAGAAGGGGATTGCTCTGATTACCATTCTAGTGATGGTGGCACTTGCAACTATTTTGGCTGCGACTATTGCTAAACGTCAGGCCGCAACTGCTGAAAGCACCGCCTATTTAATGCGACAAAACCAGTCTTTGATGTATGCCAAAAGTGCTGAAGCGTTTTTTTCTGAATTGCTGGTCGATGACGCAGAGAATGCAGCGGAAGTTGATCATTTAAATGAAACCTGGGCGCAGCCAATGCCGGCTTTTCCGGTTGAAGATGGTTATGTCTCGGGAATACTGCAAGATGAGTCAGGTAAGTTTAATTTAAATAGCCTGATTACAGCAGAAGGCACGGTGAATGAAAATGCTAAAGCCTGGTTCGAGCTGATATTAAAACGTGCTGGATTGCCAGAGCAGTTGAGTGAAGCTGTGATTGACTGGCAGGATGAAGATGAAATGCCAAGTGGCCCAATGGGTGCAGAATCTAATTATTATCAGGGCTTGCCGAATGGTTCTCTACCTCCGAATGCCAAATTTCATAGCGTTGAAGAGCTGAAACTGGTACGAGGCTTTGAAGAAAATAAGTACAAACTAATTGCACCTTATCTCAGTACTGCGCCTGTAGCAGATACTATGGTCAATATTAATACCGCATCTGCATTTCTTTTGGCGAGCATGGATGAAAAGCTGGATGTGAATACGGTGCAGCAATTGCTGGATCGCCGTCAGGCAAATCTGGAATATTTTTCCAATGTGGCTGATCTCTGGACACTAGAACCCTTTGCTCAGGTGGATGCAGCCAAACACAACCTGTTTAATAACCTGCTTGGAGTGCAATCCAATCACTTTAAAGCACGTATCGAAGTGATGCTGAGTGAACGTAAACGTCAGTTTAGTAGTGATCTGGTGCGGCAGGACAAGAAGGTTTATGTTGCCTATCGAAGCATGGCGCCTTTTTAAAATACCGCCATTTAAGGATGCTCTCATTTCTTGAATTTAATCTGTTTTCGCTTTAATCCCTTTTCCCTATCATGACGAACTGCAAAATTAATCCTCATAGGTTTACTTTTGCTTTATAATTGAAATTAATTCACCTATTTTTTGACGACATTACGGCATATGTTAATTCGTAAGTTATTTAAGTTTGAAAATGCTCATATTGTGCGTAACTGCACCTCGGATCGCTGCAAACGTTCGATTCATGGTCACAGTTATAAAGTTGAGTTATTGCTGAAAGCGTCGAAGTTGGATCATGGTCAGATGGTATATGATTTTGGTCTGCTCAAAGGGGTGATTAAGGATTTCTTTGATTCTTTTGACCATGCGATCTGCTTTTGGCAAAAAGATGATCCTGAATATATTCAAGCATGCAAGAATTTTAGCGCGCGCTGGGTATCTTTGCCGGTTTCGCCATCTGCAGAACAGTTTTCACGTATTTTCTTCTTTCTGGCTCAACAGGTGTTGGCATCCACCATTACTCAGAATGGTGAAGGCGATGTTGAAGTTTACTCTGTAATTGTCCATGAAACTGATACCGGCTATGCGCAAAGCTTCCTGGAAGATATTCAAAATACACAGATGGGTCCACTTAGCCTGGAACAGATTGAATTCTCGGAGCAGGTGCGTGCAGAATGGACAGATCCAGAGATGTTTGCGAAACTGAAACAGGGTCTTCCATTTCATAATCCGGCTGTGGATCTGCAAGTCCAGCCTTAAAAATTCGAATATAAACGCAGACTGACATAGATTTAGGATTGAAGCATGTCTTTAAATGAACAGCAAATTGCGAAACTGAATAAAGTTCAGTTAGATGACAGCTGGAAATATGGACTCAGTGAGTTTTTATTGAGTCCAAAAATGGATGCGTTAAAAACGTTTTTAATTGAAGAAAAAAAAGCAGACAAGGTGATTTATCCACCGAATCACCTGATTTTTAATGCTTTGAATACGACGCCATTAGACCGGGTTAAAGTGGTGATTATTGGTCAGGATCCTTATCATGGTCCGAATCAGGCGCATGGTTTAAGCTTCTCGGTGCAAAAAGGGGTTGCATTACCTCCATCTTTACGTAATATTTTTCATGAGTTACATAATGATTTAGGCGTAAAAATCCCTAAACATGGTGATTTAACTCATTGGGCGGAACAAGGTGTACTTCTGCTCAACGCTGTACTGACCGTAGAGGCAGCACAGCCAACTTCACATCAGAAACGTGGTTGGGAAGAATTCACAGATCACGTCATTGATGTATTGAATGAACAACGTGAGCATATCGTTTTTATTCTTTGGGGCGCATACGCACAGCGTAAAGGACAGCGCATTGATCAAAATAAACACCTGGTCTTAAAGGCAGCACATCCTTCGCCTTTGTCAGCAAACCGGGGTGGTTTTTTTGGTTGTAAAGTTTTTTCGAAAACGAATAATTATCTCAAACAACATGGCATTGAGCCTATAGATTGGCAGCTGGACGCATGACTTATTCTCCTGTAACTAAACCTTACCATCCGGACCTGATTGTTGAACAAGCCAACAATGGCTGGCGCATTGTACGCCTGAATCGTCCAAAATCATTACACGCTTTAGATGAATCTCTGGTTTCTGCACTACTGGAAGTTTTTCAGGACTTTCATACAGATGATAGCGTAAAAGCGATCTGGCTGGATTCAACTACCCCGAAAGCATTTTGTGCCGGTGGCGATGTACGTAAGCTGCGTCAGTTAGTAATTAATGATGAAGTGGCAACCGCTAATAAGTTTTTTGAACAGGAATATGCGCTAGATCTATTGCTGCATAACTATGCCAAGCCGGTATTGGTGTGGGGTGAAGGTTATGTTATGGGTGGTGGTTTAGGCCTGTTTATGGCGGCTCCATTCCGTTTGGTGACGCCGTATTCACGTCTGGCCATGCCTGAGATTAATATTGGTTTATATCCAGATGTGGGTGCGACCCGCTTCCTAGCAGACCGTGGAGCGATTGGCCTGTTTACAGGTTTAACGGGTTCCATTATGACTGCTGCGGGTGCTTACGGTATTGGCTGGGCGACTCATATCTGTGATGCACAGCGTGATTCAGTATTAGATAAGGTCGTAAATATAGACTGGGAACATTATCCAGCTGGGGATTTCCGTGCGATTGATGACACCTTGAACAGCATGCACCGTCCGGTAGGCCCGGGTCCTTTGCAAAACTCACTGGATGTAATCCACAGTGTATGTCGTGGCGTAAACTTCGAGCACGATTATGAATCGATTATTGGTTTAAGTGATGCGCGCAGTGACTGGTTGCGTCAGGCCAGCGAAAACCTGCAAAAAGGTTCACCTGCAACCGCTGCTCTAAGCTGGTTATTATGGCAATGGGGTAAACAGGTTCATTCATGGAATGAAATTTTTGAACTGGAAACCCAGATTTCAGATTGGAAAATCCGTCATCCTGATTTTGTTGAAGGTGTACGTGCACGACTGGTTGATAAAGATCTGTCTCCAGAATGGCAAAAGGGTAGTGATTTAAGCCTGAAAGGCATTCTGTCTCAGAATCCACCGGTAACCACCATTGAAAGCTGGAATGAGCTACTCAAGCACTATGATGTGATTTAAGTCTGAATGTCCGAAACACAATTTACCGATGAATACTGGATGCGGCTTGCTTATGAGCAGGCTGCACTTGCTGCTGAGCAGGGTGAAATTCCTGTAGGTGCGGTGATTGTCAGTCAAAATCAGGTCATTGGCCGTGGCTACAATGCGCCTATTTCTTTAAATGATCCGACTGCCCATGCTGAAATCGTAGCATTACGTGAAGCCTGTCAGAACCTGAAAAACTACCGCCTGCCTGAAGATGCTGTCCTCTATGTAACTCTGGAACCGTGCACCATGTGTGTGGGTGCACTGGTGCATTCGCGTATTTCACGGGTCGTCTTTGGTACAACTGAGCCCAAAGCAGGTTCTTTGGTGAGTGCACGCAAGCTTTTTGAGACTGGTTACTATAATCATGTATTTCTATTTGACTCGGGCTGTATGCAGCAGCAATGTGCTGAGCAGTTGAGTGCATTTTTCAAGTTACGCCGTGAACAGAAACGCCAGCTGAAATTGCAAGAAAAATTACTGAATGCTCATAAATAAATCGAATCTAATTCGTTAAACTTTGCTCACTTTAAAATCATTTATTTTCAGGAAAAAGAAAAATGAAAAATGCGATTCAGGTAAAAAAAGAATTCCCAGCAGCGATTGATAAGGTTTTTGAATTGCTGTCTAAACACGATGCTTATAACGTGGCTTTTGCACCAATGCAGGTGGAACGGATTAAGGATTCGGCAGACCCTGAGCGCCCAGATGGTGTGGGTTCTGTGCGTAGCATGGGTTTAGGTCCAGTCAAGCCGCTAAAAGAGCAAATTACCTTGCTAGAGCCGAACTCCCGTATTGAATACAAGATCGTAAAAAATCCTTTGATTAAACATCATTTGGGTATTATTGCGTTTGAAGCATTGGACGATAACAAAAGTCTGGTGACTTATACGATAGAATTGCAGGCACGTCTTCCATTTGTCAGTAAATTAATTCTTGCACAGCTCAAGACAGGGATTAAACTAGGCCTCGCAAAACTTGCAAAATCTGTATAAATAACGGGAAAGTAATGACAGTTCAAATTATTACCATTGATGGTCCAAGTGGATCTGGCAAAGGCACACTGGCTGCAAAACTGGCAGCACATTACCATTTTCATTTACTGGATTCAGGGGCTTTGTATCGTTTATTAGGACTGTCATTGCATCACCATAATTTACTCGATGAACTGGATACTAAACTGGCTGAATGCGTACAAATTGCAACAAATTTGGATATCCAATTTGTCAGCACTGAATCAGGTGTTCAGGTATGGCTGAATGGTGAAGATGTCTCCCAAACTATCCGTACCGAACGGGTCGGTGAGTATGCGTCAAAAGTTGCTGCAATTCCTGAACTTAGAACTGCTCTGGTGGCCCGTCAACATGCTTTTGCTCAAGCTCCTGGTCTAGTGGCAGATGGCCGCGATATGGCGACCAGTATCTTCCCAGATGCACAAGCCAAGATTTATTTGACAGCTTCGGCTGAATCCCGTGCGCAAAGACGTGTAAAGCAGTTGCAGGGTATGGGGCTGGATGTTAAAATAAACGACATTTTAGCTAATATCGAAGCACGGGATAAACGAGATATGGAACGCACTGTCGCTCCGCTCAAACCTGCTGCTGATGCGTACATTATCGATAGTTCAGATTTGAATATCGATGAAGTATTCAAGCTGATGACCACATATGTGGATCAGCAATTAGCTCAATAACCCTATTATTTCAGCAGACGCATAGCTTGATCAGTTTTATATGGACTATGTAGATGCTTAATTAAACCGGCCTTGTCTGATCCAAGACCGCTGACTTTATCGGATATATCATGACCGAATCTTTTGCAGCCCTCTTTGAAGAAAGCGAATTAAACCTCAACGTTGAAAAGGGTGCAGTCATCCAAGGCGTTGTAGTAAGCATCGACTCTGATTGGGTAACTGTTGACACTGGCCTTAAATCTGAAGGCGTTGTTGACCGTGCTGAGTTCTTAAATGAACAGCGCGAACTTGAAGTTCAAGTTGGCGACACTGTAGACGTAGTTGTTGAAGCACTTGACAACGGTATGGGTCAAACAGTTCTTTCTCGCGAAAAAGCTAAACGCGCTGAGACTTGGACTAAACTTGAAAAAATCTTTGAAGACGGCGAAATCGTTACTGGTGTTATCTCTGGTAAAGTTAAAGGCGGTTTCACTGTTGACATCGGTCCAGTTCGTGCGTTCCTTCCAGGTTCTTTAGTTGATACTCGTCCTATCCGTGATACTACTCACTTGGAAGGTAAAGAGTTAGAATTCAAAGTAATCAAACTTGACGCTAAACGTAACAACGTTGTTGTTTCACGTCGTGCTGTTATGGAAGCTGAATCTTCAGCTGACCGTGAAGCTCTTCTTGCTCAGCTTGAAGAAGGTCAAACAGTTACTGGTACTATCAAAAACCTTACTGACTACGGTGCATTCGTTGACCTTGGCGGTATCGACGGTCTTCTTCACATCACTGATATGGCTTGGAAACGTATCAAGCACCCATCAGAAGTTGTTGAAGTGGGTCAAGAAGTTACTGTTAAAGTACTTAAATTCGACCGCGAACGTAACCGCGTATCTTTAGGCCTTAAACAATTAGGTGAAGATCCATGGTTAGCGATCATGAGCCGTTACCCTAAAGGTTCTATCGTTAAAGCTCGCGTAACTAACCTGACTGACTACGGCTGTTTCGCAGAAATCGCTGAAGGCGTTGAAGGCTTAGTACACGTTTCAGAAATGGACCACACTAACAAAAACATCCACCCATCTAAAGTAGTTCAGATCGGTGACGAAGTTGATGTTATGGTTCTTGAAGTAGACGAAGAGCGTCGTCGTATTTCTCTTGGTATTAAACAAACTCGTGCTAACCCATGGGAAGAGTTTGCTAAGAACCACGACAAAGGTGAAAAAGTTTCAGGTACTATCAAGTCAATCACTGACTTCGGTATCTTCATCGGTTTACCAGGCGGTATCGATGGTCTAGTTCACTTGTCTGACATCTCTTGGAACGAACAAGGCGAAGAAGCGATCCGTCGTTACAAGAAAGGTGACACTGTTGAAGCAGTTATCCTGTCTGTAGATGCTGAAGGCAACCGTATCAGCCTTGGTATCAAACAATTGAACAGCGATCCGTTCAACGATTTCTTAGCTGCTAACGAACGCGGTGCGCTTGTTAAAGGTACTGTAACTGCAGTTGACGCTAAAGGCGCTACTGTTAAGTTAGCTGATGAAGTTGAAGCAACTCTTAAAGCATCTGAAATCAACCGCGACCGCGTTGAAGATGCGACTAAATTCCTAGAAGTTGGTCAAGAAGTTGAAGCTAAGATCATCAATGTAGATCGTAAATCTCGCTCTATCAACTTGTCTATCAAAGCGAAAGACGAAGCTGAAGAGAAAGAAGCTGTTGCTAACCTGAAAACAGCTGCTGCTGGTCAAGACAATGGTCCTAAAACTATTGGTGACTTGATCAAAGCGCAAATGAATCACTAAGAGTAGATGGTGAATTGTATTGTTAATGTAAGTTAAGTAATACTTTTTACACAAATACTGTAAACGGTAGCGTAGTATTTAATTATTGCGCTACCGTTTTGTATTTAAACAGGTTATTATCGGAAAATAGATCCCGAGTAGCTTGATAATTAAAGAGGTCGCAGATGACTACTGAAGCACTTAATAAGTCTGACTTAATAGAGCGCATCGCGCTAAAGAATCCGCATTTGGCTGAACCTTTAGTGGAAGAAGCAGTTAAAATTATGATTGATCAAATGATTGAAGCTTTATCATCTGATAACCGTATTGAGATTCGCGGGTTTGGCAGCTTTGCATTGCATCATCGTGAGCCTCGTGTGGGTCGTAATCCTAAAACTGGTAAATCTGTTGAAGTTGCAGCAAAAGCTGTTCCACACTTTAAGCCAGGTAAAGCACTTCGTGATGCAGTAAACGAATCTGCAAACAAATAAACAAGATATTTACGGGGTGTTCATGCGTTACGTTCTGGTCATTCTTTTATTGCTCGTCTTTGGCTATTCATTAGCTTTGGTGTTGCAAAACGGGACTGAGGTCTCAGTGGACTTGTTATTTACTCAAGTTCCTGCAATGCGCTTAGGGTTATTGCTCCTTTTGACTCTTTCCTTAGGAATAGTGGTTGGCTTGTTACTCGGTGTGCAGGTTTTCCGCGTTTTTCAGAGTAATTGGGAAATTAAACGACTACGTAAAGATATTGAACATCTACGTAAGGAACAGTTGAATACTGCCAAGATGATGGCAGCAGAAGCGGCAGCTCATACACGACATGAGAAAACAGTATTAGATATTAATTCTAATGACAGGCCATCGGCACCGCTTTAGACAAAAATGAGAAGTCGAAGTAATCTACTGATTTTTTTACTTCGCCTGTTTTGATTAAACGCCTTTTAGCTTAGCTTCTAAGGCGTTTTTTTATTGTTAAATTATATTTAGAAAAAATATATAAAAATTATATAAATAAATGACTTAATTTGAATCAAAAAATCATTTTTGCGAAAATATTCTTGGTTGTTATAGGGCTAATCCGTATAATGGTTTAATTTTGTCAATTTGAAGGGTCTTCTCATGAGTATCATCGTTGCACTGGATGCTAAAAGTCAATTTGATGCCTTAACGATTGCAGAGCAGCTCGATCCTGCCTTATGTCGAGTAAAGGTGGGCAAAGAGTTATTTACTCATGAAGGTCCTATCATTGTAAAAGCACTTCAAGACAAAGGTTTTGACGTGTTTTTAGATCTGAAGTTCCATGATATTCCGAATACCACTGCACAAGCGGTATGTGCTGCGGCAGACTTGGGCGTGTGGATGGTCAATGTCCACGCTTCAGGTGGTCGTAAAATGATGGAGACCTGTGTTGAGCGTTTAAAAGCAGGTAACTATAAGACTCAACTCATTGCGGTAACTGTGTTGACTTCAATGGGGCGTGAAGACTTGAAAGATATTGGCTTGGATATCGAGCCTAATGAACATGTAAAACGTCTGGCTCAACTCACCAAAGACAGTGGCCTGGATGGGGTGGTCTGTTCCGCACAAGAAGCGAAAATGCTGCGTGAAACCATTGGACAAGACTTTGCACTGGTCACTCCTGGGATTCGTCCTGAAGGTTCAAATGCAGACGATCAAAAACGTATTGTGACACCAAAGCAGGCAATGCTGGACGGATCAACACATCTGGTGATTGGTCGACCAATTACCAAGTCTGAAAATCCTCGTCAAACCCTAAAAGATATTCTGGCAACATTGTAATTCCGGTTACCTGATGAAAAGCCTTTCATATGAAAGGCTTTTTTTATACATTAAGAAAAGCTGTATAAAAATAAAAAGGAATTTCAAATGAGAATAATAAAGACACCAGAACAAAAGATGCTAGAACAAAGGCTGGAGATGGAAAAAATAGCAGATCAGTTCGAACAGCAGGAAAAATATAAACAACAGGCACAGTCGGGTTCATGGGACTGGATGTCAGGCCTTGATAGCATAGATATTGTAGAACTCGCTTCAGAGATGATGGAGACAGTAGGAGATTCATTGAGTAGGGTTGATTTGAATTTTTAATATTCCGTAGTTTATTTTATTTCTAATTGAATCCCCCTAAATCCCCCTTTATGAAAGGGGGACTTCTCCTCCCTTTAAAAAAGGGAGGTCGGGAGGGATTTTTAAATTACCGCCAACACACTTACCGCTACTGGCGCCAATACAGATAAAATAAAACCGCTCACCATGGCATGTGGAATAAAATCATTGCCACAGGCCTGTTTGACCATGGGTAAAGTCACATCCATCGCAGTCGCACCTGCAGCAGAAATTGCTGATCTTGGGTAACGCCAGCCGGCACAATACATCAGTAAAATCGCAAAAATTTCCCGAAACAGGTCATTCATCAGGGCAATACTACCCAGTTCTGCATTTCTCAGTTCTGTGACGACAACACCCGACATGGAATAAAAACCATAACCTTGCGACAGCATAATCAGGTCTTTTAAATGAATATCTGGATTCCAGAAAGAATAGACAATTGCTGCCACGCATGAACCAGCAATACAACCTGCCGGAACCAGCAGGATTTTCCAGTTCAACCATGAGCGATCAAGTGGTGAATAGGCAAGATCCAGTCCAATCAGAAACATAAAGACCAGTAATAAATGCCAGGTGCTGATTTGAATAGAAAGACCCATTTGAGTGGAACTATAATGCAGCAAGTAGCCAGCGGCTAAGGCGAAGAACGCATAACTGATATTGATCAGTGATTTAATCACTAGCTCAGTGGAGACTCGTCCAGAAGAAGGTTGAAAATCTGCCCATTTAAATAGCAGATAACAACAGCCAAATGCCCCAATAGAGGTGAGAAAAGCAATTGTAATAGAGGTATTTAGAATCTGAGCAGGATGAGGTAATTCCGCTAAAAGTTCAGAAAACTCAAAAGCGATGGCAATCAGTAAGATATAACTAAAATAAGGAAGAACCTTAAAGCAGATTTTTGTGAAGGGAGCAGGAAGCCGTTTCGCAAAAACAAAGCCAAGTGCTAAACAGACCAGAAGTTGGGATACTAACCAAAGCGATTGCATAATAAAAAAGTATGATAAATCAGTCTTTATTATGCCATCGCTAGCACTATGTATGTGAAGGGCTTTTAACTGGCTTTATTTAAAAAATAGTAATCTGCCGCATTAAGGGTTTTGATTTTGAGCCAGTATTTCCAGGTATAAGTGGGCCACAAGGCAAAATTTTTCCCACCTTCCTGTTGATACCAGCTGACACAGCCAGATTGCCAGACCGTATTATCCAGCATATGTTGGACATCCTGATTGAATTTTTCCTGTACCTGATCTTTGACCACAATTGCATCACTATGTGATTGATCCACTAGAGCGATCATTTGTAGGATATAACTTACTTGGGCTTCAATCATGAAAAGCACTGAGTTATGTGCCAGCACAGTATTCGGTCCTAATAGCTGGAACAGATTCGGAAAACCTTTCACACAGATTTCATAATAGCTTTCGGCACCATCTTTCCAGACATCATTCAAGTGAATGCCATTCAAGCCAGTGCAATCAAAATTTTTCAGATAAATTCTAGGATCAGTAATAAATCCGGTACCGTAGATCAGGCAGTCAATCGGACGTTCTTTACCATCTGCTGTAATAATACTGTTTTCGGTCACTTCACGAATGCCTTCAGTCACTAGTTCCACATTTTTACGGTTAAAGGTGGGGAAATATTGATTAGACACCAGAATCCGTTTACAGCCCATGATGTAATCTGGGGTTAATTTCTTGGCAGTTTCCTTGTCTTTGACCTGATAACGAATATAAGCTTCAGCCAGTTTCTGAGCATATTTCATGACAGCTGGTTTAACGATAGGCACCACGCGTGATTCATTGGACCAGTACAGCCGAATACGGTGTAACTTGCGGAACCATTTATATTTGGAAAACGGCTTTTTTTCCAAGTCATGATATAGGCGCTCATCCCGTGGAATGACCCAAACCGCAGTGCGTTGCAAGACATAGAGCTGTTTGCATTCGGGTGCAATTTCAGGGATATATTGAATTGCACTGCCACCTGTCCCAATCGATGCGACATTTTTTCCCTTGAGATCATAATGATGATCCCAGTGAGAAGAATGAAAGATTTTGCCCTTAAATTTTTCAATGCCCGGAATATGGGGAATTTGAGGAATATGTAAAGGGCCAGAGGCAAATACTACAAACTGGGCTTCCAGAATGCTTTGATCCTGCAGATGGATCTGCCATAAGCATCGGTCTTGCTGGTAATGAACCCCAAGTACTTCGGTATTCAGCCGAGCAAAAGCCCGAAGATTATAATCACTGACTAAATCCTGAATATAGCTAAAAATTTCCGGTGCTTCGGCATAGCGTTTTGACCAGTCAGTTTTGGGAGCAAAGGAAAGGGAATACATATGTAATTGCACATCACAGGCCGCTCCCGGATACTGATTATCGCGCCAAGTTCCACCAAAATCGCTATCTTTTTCTAAAATAATAAAATCATGGATGCCTTGCTGCTGTAAACGTACTGCCATCGCTATCCCGCCAAAACCGGCACCGATAATGGCCACTTTGGTATAAGGATGAGTGTGGGTAAGGCTTGTATTGTCCAGCATCTTCGCATTCCTTGCTTATTTTAATAATGGATAATTATCTTGATTTATTAACTGGCCATTAGATATAAAATTGATCTAAACGGCAATAGCCGACTGCTTATTTTTATAGTACAACTAGAGCTATCACATTGTATTTGTATGGTTATGAAACGTTCTGTTCTCAGTCTGATGTATCTGATCCAGGGCATGCGCAAGGCTGGCATAGAGGTCGATCAAAAACTGCAAAATATCGGCTTGCGTGTTGATGCGCTTGATCCGACTTCAATTATTCACCCAAGCGTGGAATATGATGTGCTCAAGGTGGTGGGTCAGGATATCCAGCCAGAACAGGGTTTATTGATCGGCCAGCATTATGCATTGGCAGGTTATGGGCCTTTGCTGATGTTGTTGGTGACCAGTCCTACTGTACGTGATGCGATGCACCAGGTGATTCGTTTTCAGCAATTGACGCATCTTACCGGTCAGTTGGGAGTGGAGCAAAGTGAGTACCGCAGTGCGCTTTGCTATTATCCCAAGAAAACGGAAGATCATCTGGGAATGCTGGTCGCGCAAGCTGAGATTTCAGGTACTTTCAAGTTCATTCGCGATATTTACAAGATGATGGGTTTGTCCAAGCCTGACTTGCAGATTGAACTGCCTTTCGCCGCACCGGAACAACCTGCTACCCAGAAAATCTATCATGATTATTATGGAACACAGGTACAGTTTGGTGCTGCAAGAGCTGCATTCTGGTTTGATGAGGCCATTTTGGATATCCGAATTCCTTCAGCAGATGCGGAGACCTTTGCAGTCTATGAAGCAAAGTGTCTGACTGAACTGGAACGTCTGGCGGAAGATGCTGATGTCCCGACTGTGGTACAGCGAGTACAGGATTATCTGGAGCTGCAAACCGGTTTGATGCCGAGTATGGCTGAAACGGCTCAGGCTCTGAATATTCCAGAACGTACTTTACGCCATCAATTACAGCAGTTCGATACCAGTTATAAACAGATTCGCGAAGAGATTATTAAAGATAAAGCTTTGCGACTCATTGAATATAAACAGTATTCGATTGAAATGATTGCAGAGTTATTGGGTTATTCCGAACCGGCTGCTTTTAACCATGCCTTTAAGCGTTGGTTTGGGCAAAGTCCTCGGCAATATATAAAATAGCCTAAGTTAGTTAATGCCAAAGTGTTATAGTGTGCGTTCTAAACTCCGCTATAATTAAACAGATCCTGAATAGTACGAAACCTATGTCCGATTTTAATTCACAGCACAGCACCGCTTTTAGTCCGATCTCTCCTGCAGAACGTTATGCACAGGCTTTGTCTTCAGGACAGTTTATGCCTGATGATGCACAGGCCATGGCAGTACATGAGCTGAATCGTACCTGGCTGGAATTAATTCAGCGCTTCAAAGCGTCTAAAAAAGCCTTTCGCCGTTTTCGTCGTCAGACTTCGCCAAAAGGCGTATATATGTGGGGCGGAGTAGGTCGTGGCAAGACCTGGCTCATGGATCAGTTTTATGAATCGATTCCATTTCGCCGTAAAACCCGTATGCACTTTCACCATTTCATGCAACATGTGCATCGTGAATTAAACAAGCTTTCGGGTCAGCGCAATCCTCTGGATCTGGTAGCGGATCAGATTTATAAAGATGCTGTGGTGATCTGTTTTGATGAATTCTTTGTATCTAACGTGACAGATGCCATGATCCTGAGTGATCTGTTCCAGAAGCTGTTTGAGCGTGGCATTACGCTGGTGGCAACTTCGAACATTGCACCAGATGGTTTATATAAAAATGGGATTCACCGTGACCGTTTTCTGCCAACCATTGAAATGGTCAAGAAAAACTGTGTCATTCTGAATGTAGATGCCGGTGTGGATTACCGTTTACGTGTCTTAAAGCAGGCGCAATTATTCAAATATCCACTAACGCATGATAATAAAAACTGGTTGGCACATCGCTATACCGCACTGACTCAAACCCAAACCTCTTCTCAAGAACCAATCATCATCAATAACCGCATTGTTGAAACTGTGGCACATACTGAAGATGTGTTGTGGTGTGAGTTCTCTGAACTATGCCTAAAACCGCGTAGTCCGGCTGACTTCATTGAAATTGCGAATATCTACAATACGGTATTGGTCAGCAATGTGCCGCATTTAACCGATTTCCTAAATGATGCCACACGCCGTTTTATTTATCTGGTCGATGAATTTTATGACCGTGGAGTCAAATTACTGCTGACTTCAGAAGATAATATTATTGATCTTTATAAAGGTGAGCGACTGGCTTTCGAAATTGAACGGACCCGTTCACGTTTGCTAGAGATGCAATCAGATGAATATCTGCATTCAGAACATCGCCAGATCGAGAAAATAGCTTCAAGTGAGCCTGAATAAATACAACAAGCGCTGGTCATGACCGGCGCTTTTTTATGCATTCCATTGCGTCAAAGATCGACAAGCTCAGCCAAACATGGCTTAATCTTGATCTAAATATGACCTTGTATAAAAAGAACGGACAACTTTTATTCAAAAATCTGAACTTAAGTCTAATTTCTACATTTCAAAAACTTTATACACTGTCATGAGGGTATTTAGCAGGATGATATTGCATCGTGTGTGACATCATTTAATAAGAATATGAGGGTATTCTTATTAGAAAAATGCTCATTATTTTGCGGTGTGATAGTACTATTCAGCTAGATTTTAATCGGTATACTAGAATCTCTTGTATAAAAAGTAGCAATATCAGGAAAGACAATGACTGCACGTATTCAAAAAGGCAAGTTAGCGATTGCTAAAGAACTTTACGATTTTATCGAAAATGAAGCACTACCAGGTTCTGGTTTGGACAGCGAAACATACTGGAAGAACTTTGAACAAGTCGTTGTTGATCTTAGCCCTAAAAACAAAGCACTTTTGGCTAAGCGTGATGATATTCAAGCTAAAATTGATGAATGGCATCGCAATAACACATTTGAATTACAAGCTTACAAAGCTTTCTTGACTGAAATTGGCTACTTATTACCAGAAGTAGAAGATTTCCAGATCAGCACTGAAAATGTAGACGAAGAGATTGCACTATTGGCTGGCCCACAGCTGGTAGTTCCAGTACGTAATGCACGTTACTGCCTGAACGCAGCGAATGCACGCTGGGGTTCTTTATACGACGCTTTATACGGCTTCGACGTGATCTCTGAAGAAGATGGTGCTGAAAAAGGTAAAGGCTATAACCCGAAACGTGGTGAGAAAGTTATCGCATTCGCGAAAAACTTCTTAAATGAAACATTCCCGCTGGCACAAGGTTCACATGCTGATGCAACCAAATATGCAGTTGAAGGTAATGCACTGGTTGTAACGCTGAAAGACGGCTCTACCACAACTGTTGCGGATAGCTCTAAATTCGTTGGTTACAATGGCGAAGCTTCTGCACCGACTGAAATTGTATTGAAAAATAACGGCCTGCATGCGATCATCCAGATTGATGCAAACAGCCCAATTGGCCAAACAGATGCTGCAGGCGTAAAAGACGTTGTGCTTGAAGCAGCTGTAACGACGATTCAGGACTTGGAAGACTCTGTTGCAGCAGTTGATGCTGAAGAAAAAGTAGAAGGCTACCGTAACTGGTTAGGCTTGATGAAAGGTACGCTTGAAGAGTCTATCGAGAAAAATGGCAAGACCATTACCCGTAAACTAAATGCTGACCGTACTTTCAAAAATGTTGAAGGCGGTGAGACCAAGGTTCATGGCCGTTCATTGATGCTGCTTCGTAACGTTGGTCACTTGATGACAAACCCGGCGATCCTTGTAGATGGCGAAGAAATTTATGAAGGCATTATGGATGCATTGGTCACTCCATTGCTTTCTGTGGCTGATATCCGTGGTGAGAACACGATCAAGAACTCACGTACCGGTTCTATGTACATCGTTAAGCCAAAAATGCACGGTCCGGAAGAAGTTGCATTTGCGGTTGAACTGTTTGAACGTGCTGAACAGGCGCTTGGCTTACCTGCTAAAACGCTGAAAATTGGTATCATGGATGAAGAGCGTCGTACTTCAGTTAACCTGAAAAACTGTATTGCTCAGGCGAAAGACCGTACCATCTTCATTAACACCGGTTTCATGGATCGTACAGGTGATGAAATCCATACCTTCATGGAAGCAGGTCCATTCGTGCGTAAGGGCGAAATCAAAGGCCAAAAATGGTTCCCAGCTTACGAAAACCGTAACGTCATGGTAGGTTTGCAAACAGGTCTACGTGGTAAAGCACAGATTGGTAAAGGCATGTGGCCAAAACCAGACATGCTGTTAGACATGTACAAGACTAAGACTGAGCACCCTGAAGCAGGCGCAAGCTGTGCATGGGTTCCATCTCCAACAGGTGCAGTGATTCATGCGATTCACTACCATCAAATTAATGTAGCGAACCGTCAGCAGGAACTTCTTGCAACTGAAGCATTGCCTTTAGATGATTTGTTAACTCCACCTCTTGCAACTGATACTAACTGGTCTGAAGAAGAGAAACTGAAAGAACTGGAAAATAACTGCCAAGGTATCCTGGGTTATGTGGTTCGTTGGGTTGATCTGGGTGTAGGTTGTTCTAAAGTTCCAGACATCAATGATGTGGGCTTGATGGAAGACCGTGCAACTTTACGTATTTCTTCTCAGCATGTTGCAAACTGGTTACGTCACGGAATTGTAACGCGTGAACAGGTTGAAGAAGTAATGCAACGCATGGCGAAAATTGTGGATGAGCAAAATGCGAATGATCCACTGTACAAGCCAATGGCTGCTGACTTTGACAACAGCATTGCATTCCAGGCTGCTTCTGATCTGATCTTCAAAGGTGGTGAACAGCCATCAGGCTATACAGAGCCGCTTCTACATGCAGCTCGTTTAAAACTTAAAGGTTATACAGGTGACTAATCCTGTAACTTGAAAAAAAGCCTCTTCGGAGGCTTTTTTATTGCTCTTAAAAAAGATCTAAGGATAAAAATGTTCTTTTGGAAGGTAAACTAACTGACTGAACACCTAAAACAGAACAATGTCACAGAAGAAAATTTTAATAATAATTATCTGTTAAACAGTAGCTTTATATCTGCCAGTCGGTATTCCTATGAGCGTTTACAGTTCCTCATGCTGGGTAGCTGTAGAGCTTTGGATAGTGATATTTAAGACTCAGTTTAATTCGCAATTTTTAATTTCTAAGAATCGTATTTTGGCTGATGTACTGGAAGATTTAAACTGCGATAAAAGAGAATCATGCATCAGTAAGTTCCACTTACTTATAAAGTTAAAGATAAAAGCGTAACAATTCGTCGCTGTCACTTCCATCCTGAAATGGCTCTGCTAAAGTAAAAGCAAATCAATAAATTGCAGGGAAGAACAGCATGGCATATCAACATTTGGATCAGCAGTTTATTGCGGGTCAGTGGCAACCTGGCCGTTCCCAGAAAATGATTCAGAATTTGAATCCTTATACTCAAGATACGATTTTTACTTTGCAGGCTGCCAGTACAGCAGATGTTGATGCGGCTTATGCGGCAGCTGATAAAGCCTTTCAACAGGGTGCTATTAAATCAGTTGAGTTAAGACAGCAAATCCTGCAAAAACTACAACAGGTGATTCAGGCACGCCAAGATGAAATTATTGACTGGTTAATTCTTGAGTCTGGAAGTACCCGTTTTAAAGCGGGTCTGGAAGTTGGCGCTGCTTTATCCATTATTCAGGAAAGTCAGAAATTTCCGGAGCAGATCAAGACTGAACAGCTGGAGAGCAAAGATCCCCAACGTAAAAGTCTGGTACTGCGTAAACCCTTGGGTGTGATTGGTGTCATTAGCCCATGGAATTTTCCATTTCATTTATCCATGCGTTCGGTAGCAACAGCGATTGCCTGTGGAAATAGTGTGGTACTCAAGCCAGCAAGTGATACACCAGTGACAGGTGGAACCTTATTAGGCAAATTGTTTGAAGAAGCTGGTTTACCCGCAGGTGTGCTCAATGTGATTTCAGGTGCAGGCAGTGAAATCGGTGATTATTTTGTCGAACATCCGATTCCAAAAATGATCTCATTCACGGGCTCTACTGAAGTCGGACAGAATGTAGGAAGTAAAGCCTTAGCCAGCCCTCGAATTAAACGTCTGGCGCTGGAACTGGGCGGAAATGCGCCACTGGTGATTCTGGATGATGCTGATCTTGAGCTGGCAGTAGAACTGACAATCATGGGACGCTTTATGCATCAGGGGCAAATCTGTATGAGCACCAATCGGGTCATTGTCGATGCGTCTATTCATGATGCCTATGTGGAAAAACTTTTAGAGCGAGTGAAAACTGTTGCTGTGGGTGATCCAAATCTAGAAGAGACCATCATTGGGCCGATCATCAATCAGAGTCAGATCAAAAAACATCAGCAGATTATTCAAAGTGCAAAAGAGCAGGGTGCAGAGCTGGTATACGAAGGGGGGATAGAAGGTAATCTGGTCTATCCACATATCTTTACTGGGGTAGCACCTGAATCTCCACTGGCTCAGGAAGAAAGTTTTGGACCGATTCTGCCAGTACTGAAAGCTCGTGATGAAGCACATGCCTTAAAGCTGGCCAATGATACCCGTTTTGGCTTATCTAGTGCGGTTTGTACCTCGAATATTGAACGTGGTATTAGTTTTACAGAACAGCTGGATATCGGTATGACTCATATCAATGGTATTAGTGTGGCAGATCAGGCTAATGCTCCGTTTGGGGGAGAGAAAAACTCTGGGCTTGGGCGTTTTAATGGACGCTGGATTTTTGAGGAATTCACCCGTACTCACTGGCTGACTGTACCCAGTGAATAATATTAAATGATAGAAACTTATCCATAATCCATACAGGTTTAAGCTTGGCATCAAGCTATAATCAGAACATCAAGTGATCTGTCTGATTAAGCATGTGTGCCAACTTTAAGCCTTTAACTTCACAGCAAATACATGATCTGGGCTTGCCGGAAATTCCCTTTGAATATCCGGAAGAAGTCTATCCGAATTATGCTACCCCCTTGTTATTTCAATCTGATCAAGGTCTGGAATGGCGCTCGGTTAACTTTGGCTTTATTCCCAAATGGGCAGAGGATAAAACGATTGGGACAAAAACCTACAATGCCAGAAATGAAACTTTGCTGCAAAAACCAACCTTTGCAGAAGCGACAGCCAAATGCAAGTTTGGGGTGATTCCCGTCTCGGAATTTTATGAGTCAAAGTATTTTGATAATAAACCACAGCGCTGGGGCGTCAGGCGTAAAGATGGAAAAGCGACCTTTATTGCGGCACTGTATGAAATTGCTCGGGTGCAGGATGAAATCGTACGTTCGGCTAGTATGATTACGATGGATGCAATAGACCATCCCATGATGAAAGAGTTTCATGAGCCGGGGAATATTAAACGTTCAGTTATTGTGATTCCGCACGAACGTTTACATGAATGGCTGAATCTCACGCAACCGGATATTCGTAGCTTTGTACAGGGATTTCCAGTGGAGGAGTTCGAATGTTCACATGTACCAAAAGAAAGAATCAAAAAAGCCAGTCCACAGCTGAACTTTTTTGATTCCTAAAACCTAGAAAGCAATGGCGGATCGTTAATTATTATAAAAGGTGTTATTGATCTCGCCAGCTAAATTCAAAATTGAAAAAATACTTAACGAGCCAAATTTTTAAAGATATGGCGTAAGCTTTCCATAGTTTTTTCAATTTGTAATGGGGTTAGCCCTTCAAATGACTGTTCCAGTACAACATTGGTCAGGTCATTAATTTTATGTGTCATTTCCATTCCTTTTTCAGTCAGCACGACACGGGTAATACGAGCATCGTCTTCACAGGAATAGGTTTCAACCAGACCTTCATCTTTTAAGCGATAAACGATCTTGGTGGTTGTCGACATTTTAGATACGACCATTTCTGACAGGTCAGAAACGCTGGCATGTGGTTTGGCTTTAAGAGCAAGCAAGATACGGCGACGTGAATTATCGACACCATACTTTTTTAGTGCATGATCTACATTTAGGACATATTGGGCATGGACTTGAGTCACCCAGTAGTATGGAAAGTTTTCTAAATTAAAGTCTTCTGCACAAGGTAAAAATTTTGCATATTTTTTAGTCATGAAATGTTCCTTTTATTTATTTTTCTAGGGCACTGACATTTTATGTAAAAGTTTATACATGTTTCAACCTTTATTTTTAAAATGTTAACGAGATTGCATTTGTTAGATCTTCTTAACATCAAAAAATCAGGCGATTTACATGTTGTAGCTCAATCGGGGCAAATTGTAACTGTCTTTATCCAGATGAATGGCATTGATATGACATGCAAATCTTAAGGCTCCAGATTAGGTTTAGAGTCTAAATAAGAGCTGGGTTGGCAAACCATATGGATAAATGGCCGACCTGCGCATATCTTACTTTTGGTGAGTATGCAGAAATACAATTCAAAATCGATGCTGTTTAAATGAATGCTCTGATACATTTTTAATCTGTAGCACGATGCAGATGCGGATTTCTCAAATCTGACCGAAAGCTAGAGCGAGTACATTTAAATTGGTCACTCATCGAATAAAACCGTTTTGGATGAGAAACTTATGCATCTTTTTGATCCCACGACTAACTATTCATAACGTGTATGAACCATTTTAATAAAAAAATCCATATTTAAAATATGTCTTTAGATAAGTGGATTTAATGGACTTAGTCGGATAGTGGATGATTCAATATTTTATGATGCATGATTAGATATGAATATTAAGAGAAACAGTAATTTATATCTCAGGCTTCTATCAGTTAGATTTAATGCGCTTAGGGTCAAAAAGAAGCCTAAATTTTCTTTAATTTGTAATGAGTTATGTAGAACATAACAGATTCAGGCCAATGATTTGAAAATTAAAAGATTTTAGAATGAGGAGAGGCAAAGCGGTGCAACAGTTTTTCATAAATTTTATTGTTCAAAAATCATAAGTTTATGCATAATAGATACATCTTAAGTCGAAAAGGTTAAATTAAATGGATCCCTCGCCGTGCGTTGATCTTCCATATTCGTTGCTTACATACTCAAACGGGATGGTGTTCTAATGGAATTTTTATTAGATCCCGGAATTTGGGTTGGTTTAATTACTCTTATTATTCTCGAAATCGTTTTAGGTATTGATAACCTAGTCTTTATTGCCATTCTGGCTGAGAAACTTCCCCCTGAACAGCGTGATAAGGCCCGTGTGATCGGTCTATCCTTAGCCTTGCTGATGCGTTTAGGTCTGTTGTTCGCGATCTCCTGGTTAGTCACCTTGACTCAACCGCTTATTCAATTATTTAACTGGACCTTCTCCGGACGGGATTTGATTCTGCTCTTTGGTGGTTTATTCCTGCTCTATAAAGCTGTTACCGAACTTCATGAAAAAATTGAAGGCAAGCCTGAAATACAGGTTACGACCAAGGTGGCATATGCAGGCTTTACAGCAGTTGTGGCTCAGATTGTCATACTGGATGCCGTATTTTCACTGGACTCGGTGATTACCGCCGTAGGTATGGTCGATAATATCTATGTCATGATGGCGGCCATGATTATCGCGATGGCCGTGATGTTATTGGCGTCTAAACCATTGACTGACTTTGTGAATCGTCATCCTACGGTCGTGATTCTGTGTTTGAGCTTCCTGCTACTGATCGGGATCAGCCTGATGGCAGAAGGTTTCGGTTTCCATATTCCGAAAGGTTACATCTATTCTGGTATTGGCGTTGCAATTGCAGTTGAAGCCTTTAACCAGTTTAGTCAGCGCAATGCTGCGAAACATGAAGCCAAGATTCCGTTGCGTCATCGCACTGCTAACAGTATTCTCCAACTGATGGGCGCTAAGCTTGAAACCACCAGTACTACTCAGCATGAAGCACAGGAAACCTTTGCGGATGAAGAACGCTATATGATTGGCGGGGTATTGACCTTGGCAGAGCGTTCTGTAGCATCGATCATGACCCCACGAAGTCAGATTTCCTGGGTCGATCTGGAGGATAGTCCGGAACAAATCCGTGAAAAAATCCTGTCTGTACCCCACAGCCTGTTTCCGGTTTGTCGGGGCAGTCTGGATAAGGTGATTACCATCGTTCGTGCCAAAGAGCTGTTAGATGTACTGGATGAACCGGAAGAGTTAAAAGCTTTGATCAAGCGTCATCGCCCTATCTATATCTTTGAAAGAATGAAGGTGATTGACGCGATTAATACCTTACGTACCTCAAAAGGCTCTCTGGTGCTGGTAAGCGATGAATTTGGTCATGTACAAGGTCTGATTTCACCGCTAGATGTGTTTGAGGCAATTGCCGGTGAATTCCCGGATGCCGATGAGCAGCTGGATCTGGTCAAAGTTGATGATACACACTGGATTGCATCTGGTATGCTGGATTTGTACCAGTTAGAACTTGAGCTCGGTATGCTGGATCTGATTGATGAAGATGCAGGCTATATCAGTGTTGCCGGTCTGATTCTGGATAAAACCAATAGTGTGGTCGAGGTAGGCACTGAACTGAACTACCAAGGTATTCAATTCAAGGTAATGGAAATCGAAAATAACCGGATTAAGTCGGTGAGTATCCATTATCAGGGTTAATCGCCTGTCTTGATTATTTTTTGAGTCAGTTGCTTAAGGGCAACTGACTCTTTTATTGAATATTATTTATGACTTAGATATTAATGCTCACCTAAGCTTATTCTTCAGGCTAAATGGAGTATTGAATATTTCGGAAGCCAAGAATGCGTAATAGGTTTTACAGGTTTAGAAGTAATAAATCTTACTGAAGTATCAAAATCCAGACATGCTTTATTTAGAATTATTAAACAAATTTAAATAAAGTTTAAAAATAAGTGTGAATTTGACTAAGTGGTAAAATATATATTTCACGTAATTTTGAAAGATATTAGTCAAATTCGAGATACAAAAGCTCATCTAAAGCTTACACAATACTCAGCTTGAGCGCTTGAAAAATTATTTTTGCCAGATTAGGGCTGAATTTAATTATCTAAAAATAAGTTGAATAGTGTAATAGGGTGTTCTATGTGTTCATTATAAAACACCCGACTGATGCTTAATCCGCCAAAATCCGAAAGTCTGCATATTGACGGATCGTTTCTATATTCAATTGATGGATCTCATCGGTAAATGCAGCATTAAACTGGCCTAAGGTCGGTGCTTTGGCAAAAGCCAATTGACCGGCGATTGCAAAATGAACATGAGCAGAGAGCGCTGCGATCGCAGGAGAACTTACTGCACTATACGCTGCAATCAGGGCCCCTAGGGCACATCCAGTTGCTGTGACGCGCGGCTGTAAATATGAACCGCCTAAAACCTGAATCACCGGATAATCTCTGGAAATGATGTAATCAGACTCACCTGAAATAGCGATACATTCACATTGTTCCAGTAAGGCCTGCGCCTGTAGATAGACTTCTGAGCTATCGACAGTGCTATTGACGCCTTTGGACTCAATATTTTTCCCTGCCAAAGCACCAATTTCTGAAGCATTCCCCCGTAAAATTGTGGGTTGATAGGTCATGAGCTGATCCACAACACCTGAACGCCAATGCAGTACATTTCCATAACCAACAGGATCTAGTACCCATGACTTTTGGATACTGTGTGCTGTTTTAGCAGCGATCTGCATCGCCTCGACCTGTTCGGTAGTCGGCGTTCCCAAATTTAAACTGAGTGCTCCAGCAATTTTGACAAAGCTCTCTGCTTCAAAAGGATTATCAATCATAGCGGGCGAAGCATTCGCAGCCAGCAAGATATTGGCCACATAATTGCTGGCCACCGCATTGGTCATCACATGCACCAAGGGTTGCTGCTCTTGAAGCAATGACCAGGCTTCACAGATCTGATCGAAAAGAGTATTTTGTAATTGTTGCACGGAAGTATTCATCATCCTGATCTTTCAAATATGAATAGAGCTGCTAAATGCTTAGCGGGTAAAATAATGGTCTTGATGTTTGCAGTTACGGCATAACAGGCTGACATAATCGCTGGCATCATATTCAACAGTAAGCTCTTGTGAGCCGCAATGCATACAGCGTTTTTGTGAATAAAATTTCAGGCGTGGTTCAATCTTTTGCCATGAACGCCAGACCGGCTGGAAGAAAATATTTTCATCATAACCCAGGAAGCGGAAAAACAGGATGCTGCTCATTTTGCTCAAAGGCAATTGCGGTGGACGAGGCAGGATAGAGGTTTCCCATTTTTCATTCACTGAACGTTCCCGATATTGCTGTAGGGTCTTTTTCAGTAAATTGGTATTAATGAAATTTTCATTTCGTGGTTTTAAAGCTTTCTGCTGATACAGATATTCGAGGGCCGATTGCACCAGATAATAAATCTGTCCCACAGCCAAAACATCGAGCAGGCGATAGCAGAAAGCCTGAAAACTTTGATTGCCCGCAATCTGGATACCCCAGCTACGGCAATAGAACTGAGCGAATTGAATGACTTCCTGATACAGCAGACAATACAGTGCATCTTTGACTTCATCCGCACTTTTAAAAGGTACGCCTTTGCTCAGATTTTCATAGAACCAGTAACGCAATTGCTGGGTAATACTAAACAGGCTTGGCTCAGAATAGCCATCCAGACGTACATTAATATAGTACTGCTGATTCTCTTGTTGAATATCTCTAGGAACTAGAATCTGGTCTTTCAGCAGATTTTTGACCAGACCATGCTGATACAGGTAATTCGGGCTGATGGAATAATATTTAATGGCATGCCAGTCAATATATTCCTGATGCTGGCTATGTTCCTGAACCTGTTCATCCAGAATCGAGAGCAGAAACAGTTTATTAATAAAGCTGAGCTGATTGAGCTCATATTCATGCCGATCCTGTTTTTTATGAAATTTCCGGTTTTCCTGTAAACGGACTTCTTTCAGCATACGTTTACGCTGAGCCAGACACTGATCGCAATAACAGTTATGTTTCTGGTCGGTATAGAGCTGATGCTGGCAGTGGCTGCATTCATGATAAGTAATGTCCTGATCATACTGTTCTGCCTCGATCCAGTACATGGAGGCCTTACATAACGGGCACTGCGTACTTTCATCAAGCTGTTTTTGCAGAACGTTGAATACCATGATTGCGCACAACTCCAGAATAAAGAGAAACTGCGATTATACACAGCTCATCAAAGTCACGCGTCATTTGACAATATTTTTAATAAAGCAGATTTCAGAAGAAGAGAGCCTTTAAACGAACAGAGCTACCGAAGTAGCCCTGTATTCAAGAAAACTAGATCATCGTTTTTAAACGGGGCAGGGTAATGTTTCGTCTTCCTCTCCCTGATGTTTCGCTTGAATCAACGCCTGCACTTTTTTGGATGGAACCTTTTTGGCACCGAGTGCATCATAAGTATTCAGAATCGCACTGACCTCATGCGCCTGTAGCTGAACGCCTTCAGAACTCATGAACAGGGCAATAACTTTATGATCAATATTGGCCTGATCCAGAACCTGAAGTGTTTTAAGATTTTCAATCCGTACCACATGCTGTTTTAAATACATAGCTCACCTCAATTTCTTTGTTGTCGTTATTTTTGGAGTCTTTGCGCTTGGAGAAAACACACTTAAACTGTAGCAAAAACTATGCTCATTTTTTAATCAATATTTCGGAATTGCTATTAATTATAAATTATATATTTTTAAATCAAGCACATAAGAAAATGTAAAAAAATATGATATTAGCCGAAAACTTGGCATATATCTTTCTTTGAATCCTGCCATTGCTGTTGGGTGATGCAAAATGCATTCAAACTGGTGCATGTCATTTGTGCATTTAAAATGAAATTTGGAACGCAGATTAACCAGAACTTAATCTTTTAGAAGTCAGGTTTTGCAGCGCCCAGCATCTAAATTAGATATAAGGTTGTCCTGAACCCAGGCAGTAATTTTTCATATTGGAATAATACTTTGCATGTGCAGGAATCATGCATAGAGGAATCATACAGTGCAGATGAAAGCTTTTTTTATTTTATCTTTAAGTTGTTTTAGAGATGGGGATTTTAGATATCGGGCAAATATAAGGCGATTATCGTATATTTTGATGTAGCTCAATTGAAAAGATCAGTAATTATTCCCATATACAATACAAATGAAACGCACAGACAGGTTCAAGATCAAGGCGTATGATCAATGCATTGACAATCTTTTGCCTTAGAAGCTGTGCAAAAAGGATCAGGACATTATATGAATATCGCGGCGAATCCGGTGATCGAAGCAGATCAAACCATTTATTTAAAAGACTATCAAAAACCTTCTTTTGTTGTAGATTCAATCGACCTGAATATTCAAGTCTATGACGATCATACGCTGGTCAGCAGCAAACTGGAGATGCAGCGTCAAACAGCAGGTGATCTGGTATTGCTTGGTCGTGACCTGGAACTGCAATCAATCCAGTTAAATGGTCAGCCACTAAATGCATCAGATTATATTCTAGATGCTGAGCAACTGGTGATTAGCAATGCTCCAGATCAGGCGACTATTGAAACAGTGGTCAAGATTCATCCAGAAAGCAATACCATGCTGGAAGGTCTGTATCAGGCCAGTTCAGATCTGTTCGTGACTCAAAATGAGCCGGAAGGTTTCCGTAAAATCACGTTCTATCCAGACCGCCCAGATGTATTGTCTGTATTTACTACTCGTGTTGAAGCCGACAAAAAGTATCCGGTTCTACTGGCTAACGGTAACCTGATCGAAACTGGTGAAGTGGATGAAAACCGTCACTATGCACTTTGGCAAGATCCAACCAAAAAACCAAGCTATTTATTTGCCTGCGTGATTGGTGATCTGGCAGTGATGAAAGATCGCTATACCACATCAGAGGGTCGTGATGTCGCACTGGAAATCTATGCCGAAGAAAAAGACATTCCAAAATGCAAAATCGCGATGGAAGCGTTGAAACATTCCATGCGTTGGGATGAAGAGCATTATGGTCTGCCATACGACCTTGATAATTATATGATCGTAGCAACCAGCGCATTTAACATGGGTGCGATGGAAAACAAAGGTCTGAATATCTTCAATACCTCATGTGTATTGGCTGATGAAGAATATACAACTGATGTTGCCATCATGCGTGTGCAATCAGTGATTGCCCATGAATATTTCCATAACTGGACAGGTAACCGGATTACCTGCCGTGACTGGTTCCAGCTGTGTCTGAAAGAAGGTTTGACCGTATTCCGTGATCAGTCTTTTTCTGAAGATCTACAATCTGCTGCGGTACAACGTATTGATGATGTGGCAGTCCTGAAAGCGCATCAGTTTCCGGAAGATTCTGGCCCTTTATCGCATCCACCGCGTCCGGATCATTTTGTAGAAATTAATAACTTCTATACGGCGACCGTGTATGAAAAAGGTGCAGAAATTAACCGTATGATGGCGACTTTGCTCGGTAAAGAAAAATTCCGTCAAGGTACAGATGAGTATTTCCGCCGTCATGATGGTCAGGCCGTAACGGTTGAAGACTGGGTAGCTGCCTTGACTGCCGGTTCAGGGGTAGATCTATCAAACTTCCTGACTTGGTATAACCAGCCAGGTACACCGAAACTGGTCGCTAAAGGTGAGTATGATGCAGATACACAAACTTATCGTCTTCGCTTTAAGCAAAGTCTGAAAGCTCATCCGAAATATCCGAATCTGAAAGCTGTTCCGATTCCAGTGGCTTTGGCTTTGTTTGATGCGGCTACAGGCGAGCAGCTGAGCCTGCACTCTGATGCCTTATTTGAAAATGGCGTCAAAGATGGGGTGTATCTGTTTGATCAGGATGAAGCGACCATCGAGTTTAGCGGTCTAACCAGCAAGCCGGTGGTTTCTTTACTACGTAACTTCTCTGCACCCGTTGATCTGCATTTTGATTACTCTGAACAAGAACTGGCGTTCCTGTTGCAATATGAAACCAATGGTTTTAACCAGTGGCAGGCGACCCAGACTTTATTAGAACGCATTTTGTTGGATGATCAACCTTCTGAAATCTATATCGAGGCAATGCTAAATACCTTGCCTGATCTGATTCAAAAAGATCCGTTATTGGCTTCCCGTCTGTTTGATGTACCGGCTGAAGGTTACCTGGGTAGCCGTATTGATACAGACTATAATCCAGCCATGATCAAGGAAAAACGTGATGCCTTGCTGCATAAATTGGCACGTGCCTTTGGAGCAACAGCTAAAGAAATCTATCTGAGTCTGGATCCTGAGCTGCAGTCAGATTTCTCTCAGGCGATGGGTGTGCGTGCACTGAAAAATATCATGTTGATGCTGATTGCACGTCAAGGTGATGAAAGTGCATTTGAACTGGCAGAGCAGCAATACCAAAATACAGGCAATATGTCTGAACGTTTGGGTGCCTTGCGTGTGCTGGTATGGAATGATGCGCCTCAAGCCAAAGCATTCCTGGATGATTTCTATAACCGCTTTAAAGATGAAGCACTGGCACTGGATCAATGGTTCATGCTGCAAGCAGCTCATCCAAAAGCGACTGCAGAAACAATTAAAGCACTCACTGAGCATGCGGATTATGACTTGAAAGTGCCAAACCGTATCCGTGCGGTGAGTGGCGGTTTGAATGCCAATCCGGTCAATACCTGGAGCTTTGGTGTGCAGCATTATATCGAGCTGGCGAAATATCTGGATCAGAAAAACCCGATTGTCGGTTCACGTCTACTTCAGGTGCTTTCACGCTGGTATACCCTGATTGAACCACAACGCAGTGAAGTCAAAGCACAACTTGAAGCTTTAAAACCACAGGTGAAATCGAAAAATGTCTCAGAGACATTGAACAGTATGTTAAGCGTATAAGATCGTTATGTAAAAAGCCGGATCAACTGATCCGGCTTTTTATTATTGACTTATTTTAAATGGTGAATTTAAGCGCATTTAAAATACTATAATGTGAAATCAGTCACATAAAAGGTTTACAGTAAGAGGCTAGACAGGAAAGTAAAACTATACTTTTCTATTAAACATGAAGAAATCTTCAAATTGATATACTAGAGGTCTTATTCAAGATGTTAGTGAAAATCGAAGATGGTTTTTATTTAAATACTCGGCATATTATTGCGGTTCATGTCAGCAGAAATGCTGCGACTGGTCTGTTTGAAATCTCCCTTCAATATACACCGCATTCTATTCAGCAAGCTGGAGAATACAAAAAAGTATTTAATAGCCAGCTGGATGCTGAACTCTTCCTGAACGAACTGAATCAAAAAGTTCGCTAAAAAAAGCCTGCATCGCAGGCTTTTTTGTTGTCTGGGTTACGTTAAGGTCTCACAATCAATACCGGAATCTCGGACTGGGAAAGGACATTCTGTGCCACGCTGCCCAGCATCAGTTTTTGCAGACCTTTACGGCCATGTGATCCCATGATAATCAGATCGGTCGGAACTTCCTGCGCTGCCTGAAGAATTCCTTCAGAAGGTGCCATACCATGAATGATCTTGGTCGTGACTTGTGTACCATCATGCACAAAATTTGCCTTAATCTCATTTAAAAGATCCAGTGCATGTTGTTCTGCCTGCATGAAATAGTCAGTGACTGCGGGAGCAACCTTATAAAAGTCCACGCCTTTAAATGGGTCTACAGCAATAATACTGACCAATGTCACCTTACTATTAAAAGCTTTGGCCAGCTCACGGGCATGTTCAGCTGCAGCATAGGACATCGAGGATTCATCGAGTGCGACAAGAATATGTTCATAGTTTTGCATGGTGCTTCCTCATTTTTAGAATATGCAGTGAAATGATCATTTAGAAAATGGAGGTTTACTGTAGAAGGGTTCAGACAGAAACACTGCCTGAAAAAATTGCGCACCTTGAAGATGCGCAAATCAGATTATTTTTTAACGATTAACACCGGAATTTGACTGGCGCCAAGAACATCCTGTGCAAAGCTGCCCAGAATCATTTTCTGGAAGCCTTTACGGCCGTGTGAACCCATGACGATTAGATCAGCCTGGGTTTCCTCTGCAGTCTCAGCAATATGTTCGGCATTCACCAGGCCAGTCACAATGCGGGAATCTGCTTCTATACCTTCACTGCCTGCAATTGCAGTGGCTTCTTTTAGGGCATTTTTTGCATTGGCATGAGCCTGAGCAAAATACTCTTTCATAATCGTTGAACTGTAGTAGAAGTCAGCTTCAGTAAAAGGGTCTTCTGCAATCAGGCTAATCAGGGAAAGTTTACTGCCAAATGCCTTGGCAATTTTGGCTGCATGTCGAACTGCAGAAAAGGAAATATCTGAACCGTCTACTGGGACTAAAATATGTTGGTAAGCCATGATTTTTCTCCGTATGTTGTGTGTTTTTTACGCTCTGATTTATTGATAGCACAATGTACCCATGGGTGCAATTGCAAAAAGCTGAAAAATGGCAAAAAATCTTTAAATTACAGGTATTTTCACATAAATGCAGAGATTTGATGAAAGAAAAAACAGAGCAAAAAACTAGGGATTCAGGTTTTATTGATCAAAAATAACAGGATAAATGACGCTGTTTTTCTGGGGATGGTTTAAACTGCCTGAGCTTATTTTTGGGCTGATCGAGGGGGAAGGTTTTGAGGTTTTTTGCTATTCATTTATTGTTGTTCTGTTCAATTATTCTGGCAGGCTGTCAAAATACTGTACAGAACAGCCGGGTCATTGCCAGTGCTTTTAATTTGACCACAGGGATGCAGCAAAAGGTGATGGATCGCTATGCACCAGGTTCGGTCATCGTGCATCAGAATATTGTCTATGAACCGCAGCAAAAACTATCTCTGGATCTGTATCAACCACAAAATATCGAAAATATCGGCCCGCAACCAACCATTGTGTGGATTCATGGTGGTGGCTGGATTTCTGGTTCCAAAGAACATGCCCGGGGTTATTTTAAACTTCTGGCTGCGCAAGGTTATAATGTGGTATCGGTCCAATATCAGTTTGCACCTCAAGCCATTTATCCAAGCCAGTTACATCAGATTGATCAGGCCTTGGAGTTTATTACTCAACATGCAGCCGAATACCAGATTAATGCCGAAAATTTATATCTGGCCGGAGATTCTGCCGGGGCGAATATGGCCAGCCACTATGCTGCACTTTTAACAAATCCCGCCTTTGCCAAACAATCGGATTTTCAACCTTATCTGCAACCTTCCCAGCTTAAAGGTCTGATTCTGCACTGTGGTATTTATGACTTGGAGTCATTCGCCAGTACCGCACCTGATGAAATGAAGATCGTAGAGTGGGGAGTATATAGCCTGATTCAGGCTTATACAGGTGACCGTAAAAATGATACCGAGTTTCTAAAACGTATTTCTCCAATCCAGTATATTACGCCATCTTATCCGCCAGTATTCATTAGCGGGGGCAACAAGGATTTTCTGACCGACACCCAATCCTTGCCTTTTATCAAAGCTTTAAAAGCGCAGCAGGTTCCAGTAACAGAAGTTTTTTATCCCGAATCTAAAGCTTGGCTGATTCATGAATATCAGTTCTTTATGGGCAAGAAAGAAAGTCAGCAGACTTTTATCAAGACGCTGGATTTTTTGCATCAGCTTTCGCCCCTCAGCATAAACTTATAAAAAATTTATTTCTTAAGACCATAACTAAGTTTAGGTCTAGGAAAGATAAATTTGGAGAGTGAAAAAATGAATCCTGCAACTTGGGCATATTTTTTGTTGGGTTTGGCCATTATTGCCGAAGTCACTGGCTCTACATTTCTGGTGAAATCTGAAGGCTTTACCCATTTGTGGCCTTCTTTAGCGGTGGTTGTTTTATTCTGTATCGCCTTTTATTTGCTGTCTCAGGTGATTAAGGTGATTCCTTTAGGCATTGCTTATGCGATCTGGGCCGGTGTCGGGATCATTCTCACGGCCATTGTCGGTTATATTGTATTTAAGCAGGCGCTGGATCTTCCTGCTTTTATTGGTATTGCACTGATTATTTCCGGTGTAGTGGTCATAAATATGTTTTCTCAAGCAGCAGGGCATTAAAAAAAGATAGACATAAGTCATCTCTACTTTTATAAATTTAAGCCAACTGAGGTTTAAGCTTAAATAGTAAATAAACCATCAAACCAAGCAGTAGGCCCCAGAAAGCAGAACCAATGCCGAAAAACTGGATATTGGATGCACTGAACAGAAAGGTCATCAGTGCGGCTTCCCGGTCATGAGTGTCCTGAAAAGCCAGTGCAATGTTGTGGCCAATGGTACCAAATAGGGCAATGCCAGCCAGAACCGTAATCAGAATACCCGGAAAAGCCATCAATAAGCTGGTCAGGGTTGCAGCGAAGAAACCCATCAGGATATAAAATAGTCCACAGCTCATACCCGCGATATAACGTTTAGCCGGATCAGGATGGGCTTGTGCATCCAGACTGACTGCTGCGCTAATCGCGGCAAGATTAACACTGAAACAGCCAAAGGGAGCGAGTAGTGCCTGAGTGAGGCCCGTCCAGCCTAAAATTGGATTCACCTTGGGTGGATAGCCATAGCTTTTAATCACGGCCAGGCCAGGTAAATATTGTGAAGCCAGATTAATCACCATCAGCGGAAGAGCCAGTCCTAAAATAGCTTGCAGGCTAAATTCTGGTGTGGTCCATACAGGCTGAGCGATGCTCCAGTCCAAATGTGGAAGCGTAAAATCGATAAAGAACGGACAGAGTGCAATTGCAAGCAGCACAGTAATGACAATGCTATAACGGGTACTCAGTTTTTTGGAAATGAGATAAATGGCCAGTACGGTAAGCACAAAGCTCCAGGATTGTTGCAGGCTGCCAAATACTGAAATACCAAATTTCAGTAAGACACCAGCCAGCATGGCACTGGTCAGACTTTGTGGAATAAACTGAAAAATCCGGTCAAATATTCCGAAAAATCCCAGACAGGCAATCAGGATACCGCAAATCAGAAAAGCGCCAATCGCTTCGGCCAGACTGTAATGGCCTGCGGAGGCAATAATTAACGCCAGACCGGCTGTCGACCAGGCGGTGGAAATCGGATAACGATATTTCCAGGAAAGCAGAAAGCCGGAAACCCCAATACCTATGCCGAGTGCCCATAACCAGGAACTGATTTGCGCTGCATTTGCACCCAGGCTTTGGGCTGCTTCAATGACCAGTACGGCGGATACGCTGATCCCAATCATGCAGGTAATAAAACCCGCCATGATGGCAGGAAAGGAGAGATCTTGTAAAAGTTTAGGCATCATCCATGACACTATTTTTAAATGCGTTTAAATCATACGCTTTTCATATATCAACACAATGTTTTTAACAATTTTTGAAAGCGCTGCTCTTGCCAGAAAGCTGCTGATTCTTAGAAAGTAGATGTCGCCAGTTTGATGCCGAACCCGCAGAAGAGAATTCCTACTGAAGCAACCCCGCCAGCAGTCAATTTATAATTCTGGTTGAAATAGCTCGCGAGTTTGACCCCGGAAAAGATCAGGATTGAAAGGTAGGTCATGCTGATCAGTTGCAGGATTAAAGCCAAGAGTGCAAAAGTCAGTGCCGGATAAGGGTAAACAGGATCAACAAACTGCACGAAAAAAGACAGGTAGAACAGAATCGCTTTAGGATTTAAAACACTGATTGTTAATGCTGTACGGAAGGGCTGAATCGACCCGACAGTTTCAGGAGTAGTCTTTTTAATCTGAACACGTTGTGATGACTGTTTCGGAAAGAAAGTCTGATAGGCGGCAATGATCAGTTTGATCCCAAGATAACTGAGATAAACAGCACCAATAATTTTCAGGGCAATAAACAGCACGGGAAACGCATGAAGTAGAGAGGCTGCGCCTAACGCCGTACATAGGATCAGAATCAAGTCACCGGTATAAACCCCTAAGGCACCCATATAACCGGTCTTGATGCCAAAACGAGAGGCAATTGACATGACATAGAGGGAATTCGGCCCCGGCAGTAACACAATTAACGTTGTCCCAATAATAAAGGTCGTTAGATCTGTGATACCAAACACGAAGAACTCGCAAAAATGAAAAAAGCCGATGCGGCATTATAGCAACATCGGCCTGGAGAAACTCTATAAATTCGCTGTGAATTTAGGTGGTGCTCAAAAAACTTTCCTTTAATAAAGCCGCCAGTTGCTCACGTGCCTTGATAAAGCCATCGATACCACCTTGCAGTAATTCACTGGCCATCTGGTCCTGTTTCAGTTGTGCATCAAAATCGGCATGACTGATTGGACTCAGTTCACCTTGAGATTGAATATCTTTGGCTGAAAGCTGAGCCTGAACTTCACGCTGATCATTTTCAAGTTGTTCCAGCAAGTTTGGTGCAACAGTCAGTAGATCACAACCGCTGAGGCCCAAAACCTGCTCAATACTACGGAAGCTTGCACCCATGATTTCAGTTTTAATCCCATGCGCTTTATAGAATTCATAAATGCGCTTCACTGAGAGTACGCCCGGATCTTTTTCAATTGGATACGACTCAACACCTTCCGCTTTTTTGTACCAGTCTAGAATGCGGCCGACAAAAGGCGAGATTAAAGTCACTTTGGCATCAGCGCAGGCATGGGCCTGATGCTGGCCAAACAATAAGGTCAGGTTGGTATGGATACCTTCTTCTTCCAGTGCTTTCGCTGCCTGAATACCTTCCCAAGTCGATGCGATCTTAATCAGGATGCGGTCAGAATTAATTCCATATTGATCATACAGCGCGAGTAATTCTTTAGCCTTGGCGATGGTCGCTTCAGTATCAAAAGACAGGGAGGCATCCACTTCAGTCGAAACACGACCTTCAATCAGTTTTAAAATTTCAACACCGAATTTGACGGTCAAAATATCAATCGTGCGTTCAATCAGGGCATTATTCACATAGCCTTCTTGCTGGGCTTGTTGAAAAGCAGCTTCAATCAATGCCTGATTTTCAGGTTGTTTCGCTGCTGCAGTAATCAGAGATGGATTTGTGGTTGCATCCAGAGGGCGAAATTTCTCAATTGCGCTTAAATCACTGCTATCTGCCACAATAGTCGTCAAGTTTTTTAATTGGTTTAATGCAGTTAATGTCATTACGATCTAGTTCTATGGTTATTGCTTATGCATTCTTATATATCATAAATCATCCTCTTACCAAGTAGACTGTCGTTGAATTTCTGTGATTAATGGTCGGTTTTTCGCTGCTGACGCAAGTGATTAATCAAAAAATGAGCAGCTGTACCCAGTCGAGTTTCCCGGCTCCAGACCAGATCGACAAAATATTCAAATTTTGGGGTGAAATCGAGCAGCTGCAAGATCTGTAGCTGCTCCTGCAAATGTAGCTGTTCATTGATCATTTCCAGAGGGAGTACACCCCAGCCCAAACCTTGCTGGATCATGTTACAGGCTGAATGATGATTGTCAGTGCGCCAGTAATTCCGGGAAAAGAGCAGTTCTGGCTTAATGCTACGATCACGACTGGCAACAACAATCTGTCGGTTTTGTAAAATCTGTTCATAGCTGACCTGGTGAAATTGACTTAATGGATGCTGTTTGGCCGCCACAGCAACCAGTACCTCACGCTTTAATTCTATAAACTGTTCACGGGTTTCTAATTGCTCCCGCTCAAACATCAGCGCTAACTGCGCTGAACCTTCAAATAGCATGTGATGAGCATCTTCCTGAGGTGCGCTAAAGACATTAACTTGCAGCGCTGGAAATTCCCGTTCCAGCAAAACGATATAATCAGTCCAGCGGGTATGGAGGAGCTCAGACACCACCACAATATTCAGTTCAGATTCAAGACCTGAACTAAGTGCTAGGGCATGTTGCTTCCATTGGTTGATTTCAACCAAAAGCTGCTCAGTTTTTTCATACAGTACTTTCGCCTGTGCAGTTGGTTTTGGCTCACGGCCAATGCGTTCAAATAGCACCAGATTAAGATCAATTTCTAGATTGGCAATGGCCATACTCACTGCAGAAGGAACTTTACCAAGTTTACGCGCAGCAGCAGAGAAGGAGCCAGTTTCCATAACCAGTTTAAACATCTGTAGCTGTTCTTGATTAATATTCATGCATTCCATCTTTCATTTTTATTGATAGATTCTAACTCGAATAATCAAATTAAAAGAAATAAAATTCCCTTATCTCCTGACTTGATGAACTGAAATGTTAATTTCAAAAAGAAGACTGATTCATGCCACCTTATATGAAGGCATTTTATTGGTGGTGATTGCCATATTACTGAGTACGCTCATGCATATGCCGCTTGAGGTCACAGGCGCTCTCGGAATTGCGATGGCTGTCACTTCAATGTTCTGGAATATGCTGTTTAATCATTATTTTGAAAAGTTTGAAGCCAAACATCGTCTGAAAAGAACCATCAAAGTGCGGATTGCTCATGCGATTGGATTTGAGGGTGGTTTGATGCTGGCCACGATTCCGATGGTAGCTTATGCATTGCAGATCAGTCTGGCGCAGGCTTTTCTTCTGGATTTGGCGATGACATTATGTATTCTGGTGTATACCTTTATTTTCCAGTGGTGCTATGACCACCTTGAGGCCAAAATGGGGCTGGAACCAGACTACCGAAAAGCTTAACTTGAGTCTTTACTAGAGTAATCCTCAAATGCTTCGCTAATAATATTGCAATAAAAAACCGCTCATAGAGAGTAATGCCAGTCAGTTAAGCAAATATTAGTAAAATGTAGTAAAAATGAGTGTATGTAAATACGCTCATTTTTTTATGACTTTATCTGAAAATTTAGATTGCACCCTTCAACATTCTTTACCTTCACTT